>DAIMYK010000177.1:0-4424 GCA_036734525.1 Sediminibacterium sp.
CGGTATTGGGTATGGCTACAGTCTATCCTGCTGCCTACAATGGAAGAAAGACCTTTTCGGGTGAGATTTATAGGGCCGGACTGATGACCGCGGCATCCAATCAGGTGGGTATTGGCTCTCGCCTGAGGGTCACCAGCAAGGATACCGGTCGCTGGATTGAGGTATGGGTCAATGACCGCCTTCCCGCCGCCTCCGACAAAACAATTGTTGTGCAAGTGAGCGGCCAGGCAGCTAAAATGTTGGGTTTCAACCCTCAAAAACGCCATCAAGTGGAGGTTTTACCCCTGTTTTCCCCAATAAAAAAGAAATAATTATTTCATTTTGCAATAATTTTATAAATTCAATAACACCCCGTATTTTTGCTCATTAAATTAAAAAACTGATTATGAAGAAAATCATGCTTTTCATGGTTGCGTTGTGTACGACAGCAGTCGCTTTCTCACAGCCCATGAAATCCTATAAAAAAGAGCCGTCTTTCGGGATCAGCTTTTTTTTGAAGGATATGAACACAGCCAACCTGATTGATAAGACTTCTTTGTCGAATGTGCTGAACAACAAACTGTGGACCAAAATTGGTGATATGGCCCCCGGTATTGGTGTTAACTATTTCCATGGTTTAACAGACCACATCGACTTTCAGGGTTCTTTGGGCGGTTCTTTTACCAAATACCCCTTCTCCTTTAACTCAGGAATTCCTGCTTCTACCCAAAATAAATTCCTCCTGGAATTGGCTACAGCTGCCAACATTAAGTTGTTGACAGATCAGCATACGATTGTTCCCTACATCCACCTCGGAGTTGGAGCATCTATGTATGCCGGTACTTATTTTGCTGCATATGCCCCTACAGGAGCTGGTTTGCAGTTTAAATTAACTGAAGGTACTTTCCTGAATACCATGTTCGGTTACAACATCAAAGTATCTCCCAATTCAGTTAATCACCTGACTTATTCTTTGGGATTGATTTCTCCATTGAAAGAAAAGAAGCCTGTTGTGGTTCCTCCTCCTCCTCCGCCTCCATCCTTTGGAGGTCCTTTTACTGATACTGATTTTGATGGTATCTAAGATTTATAAGACAATTGGCCTACTGTTCCGGGTCTTGCCATCTACCAGGGTTGTCCAATCCCTGATACAGACGGTGATGGTATCAATGATGAAGAAGATAAGTGTCCGAACGAAAAAGGTATCGCTGCCAACTTCGGTTGTCCTGATATCGCACCTCAGCTCAAAATAGCTGCTAAGACAATCACTTTCGTTACCGGAACTGATAAGTTCGCTGCACCTAAGCTTGTTCCTGAGAAACTGCAATATGTGCTGGATGCATTGAATAAATATCCTACACTGAAACTGGATATCGAAGGACATACAGATAACACAGGTTCTGCTAAGTTGAACAAAGCCCTTTCACAGAAGCGTGCCAACAAAATCCAAAGCTGGCTCGTGAGCAAGGGTATTGCTAAAGATCGCCTGACTGCTACCGGCTTCGGACTTGAAAAGCCTGTTGCTACGAACAAAACAGCTAAAGGAAGACAAGAAAACAGACGCGTAGAGTTACTGCCTCGCTTCTAATTCCTTCCGAAATGATATGCAAGAGGCTGCCATTGGCAGCCTCTTTTTTTATGTGACTATAAAGAGACCTTTCTATGATCCCCAACCGGAATCTAGCGGCTGTAAATAAAAACCAAAATAAACAATGAGAAAATGAGTGCCGATACGGGAATCACACCGGATCTACATCGGCATATATTCTTACCCTGGAAAAACTTGGATTACTTTGTACCGACAACATCGCCTGGTTGATGCTATGTTTGATCTTTCCCAACGCAATACCCTCTCTGGGTATCTTAAGCAATAGTTCCCAGATGTACTGATTTCTCACCCGGTTAACGGGTGGTTGTGCCGGATCTAAAATCCGACAGCCGGGAAGCTGATGTAGAATACTGCGCAGAAGTCTGGCAGCCTCACCGGCCAGGTTGTCTTCCCGGTGCTTGCAATAAAAACGAATCAATCTGGTAAAGGGAGGATAGCCAAACTCTTTTCTTTTGGGTAATTCATCCCGGTAAAAACCAACATAGTCATGTTGCTGAGCATAGCTTAGTACCGGATGATGTATTTGGCCGGCCTGCACTAATACCAATCCTTCTCCAGATGTTCTTCCGGCGCGGCCACTCACCTGTTCAATTAACTGAAAGGCACGCTCATTCACCCGGAAGTCTGCAAACTGTAACATTGCATCGGCATCTAAAATACCCACCAGATTTACTTTGTCAAAATGCAATCCCTTGACCACCATCTGTGTACCTATCAAAATATCCAGTTCATGCTGTTCAAATTGTTGTATCAGGTTATCATGTTGGTGCTTTCCCTTCACGGCATCCTGGTCCATTCGGGCTACTCTAGCCTGCGGAAAAAGATCAGTGATAATTTCCTCTATTTTTTCCGTACCAAAATTTCTTCTGGAAAAATCATGCATGCCACAGACATTGCATACTGTTACCGGCGCATATTGTTGCCCGCAATAATGACAAATGAGCCGATGTTTGAACTTGTGAAAAGTGAGACTTACATTACAGTCCCTGCAACCCGGAATCCAACCACAGGTTTGGCAAACCTGATAGGGATCATACCCCCTTCTGTTCTGGAATAAGATCACCTGTTCATTTTTAGCCAGTTTGTTGGTGATGGCTGCCTGAAGTGCGGACGTTATGATGCGGTCTTCCGGTGTAGATTTTTCTGTTTTGCGATTATCAATGATCTGTATGGGTGGCAGCTCTACCTGGTTGTACCGTTCAGTCAAGGTCACTAATCCGTACTTGTTCTGTATCGAATTGGTATAACTCTCCAGCGAAGGGGTGGCACTGCCCAACAAAACACGGGCTCCGCAAAGTTGTGCCAGATAAATAGCTGCATCGCGGGCATGATACCGGGGGGCCGGATCCTGTTGTTTGTAGGATGCATCATGTTCTTCATCACAAATAATCAAATCGAGTTGATGGAAGGGCAGCATCAATGCTGACCTGGCACCCAGCACAACGATTGGTTCGCCGGATTTAACCCTGTTCCAGATCTCAACACGTTCGTTGGCATTGAACCGGGAATGATACACGCACACATATCCCCCCAATGACCTTTGTAACCGGCGAATGATTTGTGCCGTCAGGGCAATCTCCGGTAACATGTATAAAATCTGTTTTCCTTGTTCCAAAAGGGATGGTATCAGGGAAGTATAGATTTCTGTTTTACCGCTGGAAGTGACACCGTGCAGCAGACATACATTATTCTCCTGCCATACAGTGTGAATCTGCTGCAGAGCTGATTGTTGTGCTGACGAAAGAGTGAAGGGAAGCGAAATGTTTTTGGGGCCCGCCGGAATTCTGTACTCATTTCTTTTTTCTTGCAATAAAATTCCTTTATCGAGTAATGCTTTGAGTTGCGCGGAGGAAGCACCAGATTTTTCCAGCAAGGCAGAACGAGTTACCTCACCTTCCGTCTGTTGCAGGTGGATGAAAGCGAGCAATAATTCCAGTTGTTTGGGACCTGCTTTCCCCCAATTATTCAACAGATGTTCCAGAGTGGACTCGGACCGGTAGGATGGATGAAGTAAAATATATGCAACATGAATGAGTTGGTATATCTCATTCATTTCCTCCCAGATAAATGCATAGTCTTTGTCTATCAGTTGCCGGATCACCCGGTACACATTGGTAATGTCGAGCAATTCCTGTATTTCAGCAATCTTCAATGATTTTCTCAACTCCAGTGCTTCCGCTAACAAATATTCCTGTTCACTTAAACTGGTATCCGGAGCAGGTGCCATTTCATTCCAGCAAAGAATACTTTCACTGCTCATTTTTAAATTGGCAGGAATGGCCGCCTGCATCACTTCACCTTCGGTACATAAATAGTAAGAAGCCATCCATTCCCACCACTGTAATTGCAGTGCACTAACGATGGGCTCATCATCAAGCACCTGTACAATATCTTTTGGAATGAAACCTTCAGGAATTTCCTGAATAGTTCGTTTCACGATACCGGCATAGTGTTTGGACTTTCCCAACATTACTTCTACCCGAATTCCCGGCAAGATGGAACGTTCCAGTGCAGCGGGCACCGACCAGGTATAATTTTTGCGCAGGGCAAGTGGTATGATCACTTCAACCAACAAGGGAGATAAATTTGATCAAATGTACTGATTATGCCGAAGGGTAATTGCGGTAGCGTCGCAGGGCTTGCTCCATAATCAGATAAACTTTCTCACGAAGTTCCGGTAGCTGGGAAATATTTAATCCGTCAACGGGATCTTCCTCTATAAAAACTACGCTGCAACGTCCGTGGGTAAGTTTTAATAAGCTGAGAAAATGCATACGATCGATGGTATCCGGCAGAATCAGCGGTTTTATGGGAGTATTTGTTTCTATTGCCAGAC
>DAIMYK010000178.1:0-4420 GCA_036734525.1 Sediminibacterium sp.
CTTCCCTGATCTTTTCCTTGCGGATACCAAGGGTTGCGGCAGCAAGTCCTGCCGCCATCGAGTTGTACTGGTTGTGCTTCCCTTTGAGGGCTAAGTCGTAGATGCTCATGCTCACGCGTTCTTCCTGAGATCTGAGCATCATCTGATCTCCTTTGAAGTAAGCGCCTTTTTTTACTTATTGTTTCATAGAGAAGGCTTGTGGGTAAGTATGTAAATGATCGAATGGGATTTTTTGCATGATCACTTCATCATCCTGGCAATAGATAAAGTAATCTTCGTTGGTCTGGTTTTCGATGATCCTGAACTTACTGTTGATGTAATTCGAAAACTGGTAATCATATCTGTCGAGATGATCTTCCGTGATGTTGAGCAGAACAGCAATGTGTGGTCGAAAATTGCTGATATCGTCGAGCTGAAATGAACTGATCTCCAATACATACAGTTCCCTCGGCTGAGAATAAACCTGGCGGGCAAATGAATGACCGATATTACCTACCAGTGCAGCATCCAATCCGGCAGTGCGACAAATGTGATAAATCAGAGAAGTGGTCGTTGTCTTTCCATTACTTCCCGTAATAGCAACTATCTTGCTGTCGCCCTTATAACGGAAAGCCAATTCGATCTCGCCGATTATAGGGGTACCTTTGCTGCGCAACTGTTGTACAATCGGATTCTTTTCACCGATACCCGGACTCTTCACTACCTCATCAGCATTCATTATTTTCTCGATGCTGTGTCCGCCTTCCTCAAAAGCAATCCCCTGCTCCTGTAATTCAGCACGCAGAGAGGGTTTGAGAGTTCCCCCGTCACTCAGGAATACGTCATAACCACGGGCAGCCGCCAGCAATGCAGCACCCACACCGCTTTCACCTCCTCCTAATATGACCAGACGTTTCTTCACAGATTAACGAATCTTCAGGGTTACAATTGATAGTACAACACATATAATTGTGATGATCCAAAAACGAACTGCAATCTTGCTCTCGTGGTATCCTTTTTTCTGATAATGATGGTGCAATGGACTCATCAGAAAAATTCTTTTTCCCTCACCATACTTTTTCTTGGTGTATCGGAAATAACTCACTTGTAAAATCACACTTAGATTTTCCACCAGAAATACACCACAAAAAATGGGTATGAGCAGGTCTTTACGAACGATGATGGCTAAAGAAGCAATGATGCCACCCAATGCAAGACTTCCTGTATCGCCCATGAATACCTGAGCAGGAAAAGCATTGTACCAAAGAAATCCAATACACGCCCCTACAAATGCACCTACAAAAATGGATAACTCACCAAGGTTGGGTATGTACATTACATCGAAATAATCTGCCAGAATGTAGTTGCCGCTTACATATACAAATACACCAATACCTGCTCCAATAATGGCGCTGACACCGGCCGCCAACCCGTCTAAACCATCTGTCAGATTTGCACCGTTAGATACTGCAGTAATAATGAATGTAACAATCAATATGTAGATGATCCAGGTATATTTTTCTGCACCCGGACCTATCCAGCTGATCAATTTGCTATAATTGAACTGATGATTTTTTACAAAGGGTATGGTGGTGATGGGAGTTTTAACTTTTACAAACCGCTTTTCTACACCATTTAGTTTCCTCACAATCACATTGGAATCTTTTGCGAGTTGCTCCCCTTTTTGCAACTGTGCAGACGGGGTGGTGATCACTTCCCTTTCAACTGTAACTGCATTGCTGAAATAAAGCGATACACCTATGATAATACCCAATCCTATCTGACCAATAATTTTAGAAATGCCTGCAAGTCCATCGCTGTCTTTCTTCACAAATTTTTCTCCCGCTGCCAATGCCTTCTGACGCGCCTTGATTTTGAAATAGTCATCCAGGAATCCAATCATTCCCAACCATACAGTACACAGGATCATCAGGCGGATGTAGAGTTTATCCAGGTTGGCAAAAAGTAATGTAGGTATCAGAATGCTCAACAGGATAATAATACCACCCATCGTTGGGGTACCCTTTTTTTGCATTTGTCCTTCCAGACCCAGGTCACGAACTGTCTCACCTATCTGTCTTTTGCGAAGAAACTCAATGATTTTTTTTCCATAAATAGTAGCTATCAGCAGAGACAGTACTACCGCCATTGCGATACGAAAAGTCAAAAACTGAAACAGTCCCGCACCGGGTAGGTGAAAGGTTTTACTTAGCCAGCTGAACAAATGATACAACATAGACAGGTTTCAGTTAATGGTTATTTATTGAGCAGTTGAAAGGTTTCACTCAACACCTGCTTATCATCGAAAGGATGCTTAACTCCTTTTATATCCTGGTATTTTTCATGGCCCTTTCCCGCAACCAGGATGATATCACCTGCGTTGGCAAGAGATACAGCCGTTTTGATGGCCTCTTTTCTATCGCTCACAGTCAGGTATTTTCTCGCATCTGCAGCTTCCAATCCACTTTGCATGTCTTTCAGAATTTCTGCCGGGTCTTCCGTTCTGGGATTATCGCTGGTAAGAATAACTTTGTTGCTGTATTGCACAGCAATTTTTGCCATTATCGGACGCTTGGTTTTATCCCGGTCTCCACCACATCCAACCACCGTGATGATTGATTCGTTTCCTTTTCTCAATTGACGGATGGTGGTGAGCACATTCTCTACTGCATCGGGTGTGTGAGCATAATCAACTATACCAATGATCCCGGAGGCACTTACCTGATAATCAAAACGACCCTCGGCACCGGTGAGTGCACTCAATTGTGTGAGAACCTCAGCAGGATCTTCACCGAGTGAACAGGCAGCACCAAATACTGCCAGAAGATTGTAGGCATTGAATTCACCGATCAATCGAAAATGAACCTGTACATCATTCACCAGCATGACCAGTCCGGTTAATACGTTTTCCAATATTCTTCCTTTGTAATCTGCCGGCTGGTGCAGGCTATAGGTACGACGAACCGCTTTGGTATTTTGTAACATGACCATACCTCTTTTATCATCAGCATTGGTCAATGCAAAAGCAGTAGAGGGGAGATGATCAAAGAAACTTTTCTTTACCCGGATATACTCATCAAAAGTTTTGTGATAATCGAGGTGATCATGGGTTATATTGCTAAATACTGCTCCGGCAAATTGGAGTCCGGTTATTCTGTTTTGATGAATAGCATGGCTGCTGCACTCCATGAATACATGGGTACAACCTGCTTGATGCATCGTGCTCAGTAATTCATTCAGTTGAATGGCATCAGGTGTTGTATGGGTGGAGGGCAGTACTTTATCGGCAATTTGATTTTGAACAGTGCTGATGAGACCGCATTTGTAACCCAGCGAGGTGAAGAGACGAAAGAGCAGTGTAGCAATGGTTGTTTTGCCATTGGTGCCTGTTACTCCGACCAGTGTTATTTTTTGGGAAGGATTTCCATAAAAATGGTGTGACATCCATCCCAGGGCCTCTCCTGCCTGCTTCACCTGAATGAAACTGATACCATCCGGAGTAATGGGAGGAAAGGCTTCACATACTATTGCAATCGCCCCCGCCGCAATGGCAGCAGCGATGTAGTGATGACCATCTGTTTGTGATCCTCTAACAGCGATGAACAGATCACCGGGCTGCACCAAACGGGAGTCGATGCGCATTTGACGGATTTCTCTGTCAAGTGATCCCATCGTCTGCAGCAAGGGTACCTGGTATAATATCTGTTGTAAGTTGGCCATACTTGTTATGGTAGATTGGTCAAAGTTTCACTTAATTGGATGCGAAGAAGTTGTCCTTTAATGATCTTATCTCCGGCAGGAATAGATTGATTCATTACCTTCCCACGTCCCTGGATGCGTACCATGAGTCCTCTGTTCTCTGCCAATTGAAGCGCATCTTTCAATCCCATACCAACCAGGGAAGGCATTTCATTTTCAGGTATGGCTTTTCCTTTAACCATACCGTTTTTAAGAGAACCTTTCATATCTGCCCATTCAGTCCAGTTATTGGAAGAATCTACGAGTGCGATGGACATAGAACGGGAAATCTGTTGCAAATCATTTTTATTTCCTATCCACCTAACCGGTATCGAGTCGAGTGATCTTGTCATTACTTGCTGAGACTGGCTTTTACGCAGGAATGTTGTATAAAGTCTATCTGCTATTTCTTTGAATACGGGTGCAGCCACTTCAGATCCATGGTATTTAGCAGCTCCTGGTTTGTTCTTGATGACTACTACACAAGTGTACTTCGGTTGATCAGCGGGAAAGAAACCTGCAAAGGATGCCTGATACATATTCAGGTTATAACCCCGATTGCCATCAGCCACCTGTGCAGTACCTGTTTTTCCGGCCACAGCATAGGGTGAATTTTTAAATACTGCTGCAGCTGTACCATTGGAACAAACACCTAGAAGACAAATGCGCAACTGCCGACGGGATGTCTCACTGCACATACCGG
>DAIMYK010000179.1:0-4417 GCA_036734525.1 Sediminibacterium sp.
TTATTCACCAATACATCCGGAACACCAAAAGATAAAATCCATTGAGCAAAAGCTGCTGACTCCGCTTGTTGCGACATATCTGTTGGTCGCGCATAGAGCTGCCTTTCAGGATACTTTGTCTGTAACTCCTCTAAGGTATGATAGAGCCTGACCTCTCCACGACTGCAGAGAAACAGATCATAGCCGGCAGCTGCAAAATGATCAGCGATTGCTTTCCCAATACCTTGTGAGGCTCCGGTTATGACTGCTTTCATGTGGACTTGATTGATTGCAACAAAGTTGCGTGATTTTTATGGAATAAGAACGGGGAACGCCCATCAATGTGTAATTTGCAGCATGAAATACCGCCATATTTTTTTCGACCTGGATCATACCTTGTGGGACTTCGAGACCAATGCGCGGGAATCACTTTCAGACCTATATCAAATTTTACAACTGCAACAAAAAGGCATCCATGATTTTCATGGATTCTATGAGCGCTACTCCCACCACAACCATCGACTTTGGGAAAAATACACGCGAGGAGAAATTAAACAGGATGAACTGCGCTGGAAAAGAATGTGGCTGGCGCTGGTCGATCATAAATTGGCAGATGAAAAACTGGCAAGAAAAATGGCGGTAGATTTTTTACAAATACTGCCTACCAAAAACAACCTGTTTCCGCATTCGCGGGAAATATTGCTGTACCTGACCAACAAGAACTACGCTCTGCATCTGGTAACCAATGGATTTGAGGAAGTACAGCACAACAAGCTAAAAAATGCCAACCTGAGTTCTTTCTTCCGGGTGGTAACAACTTCGGAAGCCAGCAACAGCCTGAAACCCCAAAGAGAAATTTTTGATCATGCACTGCGCGAAGCTGGTGCAAAGAGAGAAGAAAGTATTATGATCGGTGACAATCCGGAAGCAGATATCCAGGGAGGAATCAACGCCGGCATGGACACCATACTTGTTAATCATACCGGACTTACATCCAGTGTTCAACCTACCTATACAGTAACTCACTTGCAGCAACTGGAGCAACTTCTATAAAAGTAAGGACACAAAAAATCCCCTTCTGATAGAAGAGGATTGAAGATTTTTTTGTTAAACGGAATTACGCTTTCTTTACTGTCTTGGGAGCAGTAGTAGCAGCTTTCTTGTCGCCTTTTTTGCAACATTCTTTCTTGCCACACTCTTTTTTATCTCCGCATTTTTTACCCTCGCAGGCGTTGGTTACACCAGTACCCAGTAAAAAGGCAGCAGCAGCTAAAACCAATACTTTTTTCATATTATATTGTTTTAATTTGTTAAGTAAAGATATGAAAATTTTGCTATTTTTTATAACAGGAATGTTAAAGCTTTGATTACCAGCTGGCTAAAACGGTCACACCCCCCTGCACCACCTGGTTCAGTCCTACCTGAACCTTGGTTCCTACCGGTAATAAAACATCCACCCGACTGCCAAATTTGATGAATCCAAATTCCTCCCCCTGACTCACCCGGGTACCCGCAGGCGTATAGTTACAGATGCGACGGGCAAGGGCTCCGGCAATCTGCTTGTACAAGATCTCACCCTGGGAATGGCGGGTTACAACTGTCCATCTTTCATTATCAGTTGATGACTTGGGGTCCCAGGCAACCAGGTATTTTCCGGGATGATATTGATTATAAATAACCTCTCCTGAAACCGGATTGCGGTTGACATGCACATTGGCGGGACTCATGAAAATACTTACCTGAATGCGCTTGTCTTTAAAATATTCCACCTCGGTTACTTCCTCTATAACCACAACTTTTCCATCTGCGGGACAAATAATCTGGTTATCGTTAATGGTAAGAATCCGATTGGGAATTCTAAAAAAGGATACCAGAAAAAGAAACAATCCCAATGTAAGCAGAAACAATACAATGGCTACCGTTGGATACTTATCACTTAAAATTGAAAAGCTGGCGAGGTTGAACAATCCGAATACAAGCGCCGCAATGGCTATCGATTTGTACCCTTCCCGGTGTATAGTCATGATCAATAATTGAAGGGCAAAGATAATCGGGATTCATGAATAAAACTCTGCTGGAATGGCTTCGCCTGTCAGCCACTATAGCGTAGGCTAAAAACAAGTCCGACCACGATTGCAGCTATCAGGAGAGAGTCAAAACGATCGAGAAAGCCCCCATGCCCCGGCATGATCTGTCCGCTGTCTTTTACCCCCGCCATCCGCTTTAGCTTACTTTCTAACAGATCGCCCCAGGTGCCCGCCAGTGCTGTCAGACATGACAATATGAGAACCGGCATGCGTGACAAATCAAAAAAATGTGTGGCTATGAAAGTGACCGCCAGCACAGATAATACAAACCCACCCAAAGTTCCTTCAATTGTTTTTTTGGGGGAAACAGATGACAAGGGCGTTTTGCCAATCAAGGAGCCAACCAGATACGCCATAGTATCATTCACCCAGATAGTGGCAATTACCAGCAGCGGCATGGTGATATCCGGCTGAACCGGGAAAACCTGGTGACGGATGTTCCCGAATAAAATCATCATACAATAACAGGCAAGAGATATATATAGAAAGCCGGAGAGAGCATATAACGGATATCGATAGCTATTGCTTTTATTCCTCAGCACCTCATTCATCATGAACAACAGCAGAAATGCCACTAAAATATATTGACCCAAATCGGGCAACACCAATTCACCTATTCGGAAGGAATCTACGCCCCCGCTCAGCAACAAACCAAAGCCTGCCAATTGAATGCTATTGTGATGAATGCTGTTCATTTGCTCATAACTCGGATCAATTTTCAATAGCAGCTTTTTGTATTCATACCAACATCCAAAGTGAATGATGGTGAAAAGCAACAAATAGCTCCATTGATTCCAAAGCAACCCGGTAAGCATAATCACTACAAAGAAAATGGCAGTAATGGCACGGGTTTTTAAAACGGCAATTTGTAGAGGCATACGTTACAGGTTCTAAATCAATTCAATCGGTTCCCTTCTATTATAAGTTCCGCAGCTAGCAGCATTTTCAGGGGAACATAAATTTCCGCGGTACCCAGTAAATAGGCGCTGTCTTGCTTATTCAACAATTGCACCGGTAATCCATTTTCTTCCAGTAAGCCCTTCAGAATAGAAGCTTCAGTAAGATTTTGTGTCTCATATACCCTTACCCATTGTTCAGACATCTTGCTCATTGTTAAGTTGAAACAATTCGGGTGATTCCTTCCAATAAGTGCTGCTGGCTTTCACAAAAAGTCGGAACAAGAAAACAATCGCTACAAATGACACCAATCCCAAAATCCAGGGAATCTTTTCATTGATCACCTCAGAAGCAGGTTTGCCATTTCGACCCGCCCAAAACAGGGCGACAACAATCAATGCATTGTTGACGAAATGAAACAAAATCGACAACCAGATATTCCTTCCATAATAGTAAACCAGTCCCAACAAAACGCCCAATGCTACGCGAGAAATAAAGCCATAGATGGAAAAATGGATCGCGCTGAAGAGCAATGAAGTAATCAAAATGCCCCAAAACGGACTTCGGGTGATTCCAATAAATATGGGCTGAAGGCCTGCGCGGAACAAGAGTTCTTCTAAGATAGCAGGTGCAACTGCCACAGTTAAAAGTGCGAGGATAAAATCAATGATGCGGGGCATATGTGCCATAGCCATCACAGTTTTCTCATAACTTTCCTCTAACTCTTTTGCTTTCAGTTGCCAGTCTTTGGGCATAGGAAGCAGCTGGTTCAACTCTGCCAATGCCCCCGATAGTCCGATAGATGCGAGTGCAATCAATATCACCCAGCCTATCTGTGGCATGTTCATAGAAGCAGAAAACCCCAGGCGGCGAAAAGGCTCCTTACCCAGAATTCTGGCAAAAATGATTGGGGGTACACCAAAAGAAAGTGCTGAGATGATCGTATTCAGCACCCGAGACATGTTGGCATTTTCCTTCTTCACCATCTCATTGGCCAGTTGATCCATGGGTACATGAAAAATTATCTGACCCAACACTACCATGGCAGCACCGCTGACCATGAAACAAATTCCTGTAACAGCCAGTAGCAGAGAGAGCTGGGTGGGATAACGATGGAATAAAGGATTGGAAGGCATCATAGGTTAATCGCGGGAATTGTACCTTTGCAAATCTGGCTGAAAGATAAGAATGTTTTTTCAGCCAACCCGATTATCAAAGATGGTAAAAATCGACTCCATACAACTGCCCGATTTTCCTTTGCTGCTGGCACCAATGGAAGATGTGAGTGACCCGCCTTTCCGTGCTGTTTGCAAAGACAATGGTGCCGACCTCATGTACACCGAGTTCATCAGCAGTGAAGGATTGATCCGTAATGCCATCAAAAGCCGGCAGAAGCTCGACATATTTGAAGAAGAACGGCCGGTGGGTATACAGATTTTTGGGGCAGATGAGGA
>DAIMYK010000180.1:0-4413 GCA_036734525.1 Sediminibacterium sp.
ATCCCTCGTTTACCTTGATAGCGATGTTTTCAATCTCACTTTCAATAGGTCCAATCCCAAGGGTATATTTATCGCGAAATATAAGGCCATTCACATCCTTGTATTCTTTGACGAAAAGTGTCGCTTTATCATCCTTGCGCATACCCCTGCCAAATGCCTTCATCATACTTCCAAAACCTGAAATGTTGGCGGCCATATCACCGGTTGCTTCCATCTGCTTCACCAGCCCGGTTTGCGTATCAAAAAAATAGGTGACTACCTGCCCGGTTTTCAGGGTAAGCTTTACTTTTTGACAGGGTACCTTACTGATTTTTTCTGTCCCAACAAATTCAGCAGTATGACCCTTGGCAGCATAATTCACCAGTTCACCAAATGCGCCGGCACAGTCCAGTTCATATTGTTGTGCTGCTACTTCGGCATCAGGAATTCGCGATGTAACCGAGGGAGTTCCCTGCATATCACCAAAACCGCGCATGGCGGGTATAAAAATATAACCGGAGGTATCGGTGATCATGGTATAACTATCGCCCATACCCATGATTCCTCCAATCTGCCGGCGGAACAATTTGCCTTTTTCTTTGACCAGAGTCAGTGGCAGGTCGATGGTACGACCCATCATTCCCATAGCGAGGTTGCTGTTAATTTCCAGATAACGGATGGCCTCCAGTTTTTCCCTCCCTCCGGCAGCTGCTTCATAACGGGCAATAATTTCCTCAGCAGTCTGGCTCTGAGCTGAAAAAAAAGAAAAAGACAGGAGGCAAAGTGCCAGAGAACGAAGTTTCATGGTTGTCGGTTTAAAAGCAATTGTTCAAATGTAGCATCTATGAAATGCAAAATTAAAATCCTATCTTTTACCAACAAATAGTCAACGTTAAAGTTCAATCAACCACAAGAATACATGCAGGAGTCAAGCTGGACCATCAGGGGAAATCGGGTAGACATCCAACGAAAAGCCATTGAATATGCCGAACTTACCATAGAAGCGGGCATCCTACAGAAGGTGCGTATATTACAGGATGTTCCGGAATCAGGAGCACCCTTTTTGCTGCCGGGCTTCATCGATAGTCATGTACACATCGAAAGCAGTATGCTGATACCGGCAGAGTTCGCAAGACTGGCGGTGGTACATGGAACCGTTGGCACTATCAGCGACCCCCATGAAATTGCCAATGTTTGTGGTATTTCAGGAGTTGATTTCATGATCACCAATGGCCAACAGGTACCTTTCAAATTTCATTTTGGTGCACCCAGCTGTGTACCTGCAACGATTTTTGAAACAGCAGGGGCCTCCCTGAACAGCCGGGAAGTGGAAGAACTTTTAACAAGAAAGGACATATACTACCTGAGCGAAATGATGAATTTTCCGGGGGTGTTGAACGGAGATGAGGAAGTGATGAAAAAAATCGCAGCCGCTAAAAGGCTGGGTAAACCGGTGGATGGACATGCACCGGGATTAAGGGGCGAGCAAGCTGCTCAATACATAGCTGCAGGCATATCTACCGACCACGAATGTTTCACGGAAGAAGAAGCATTGGATAAACTGCAGCAGGGCATGAAAATTATCATCCGGGAAGGAAGTGCTGCCAAGAATTTTGATGCATTGATAGGATTACTGCAACAGTACCCTGACCAGATCATGTTTTGCAGTGATGATAAACATCCGGATAGTTTGGTGGAAGGCCACATCAACCAACTATGTGCCAGGGCCATCCAACAAGGAATTCCCTTGTTCCCTATTTTACAGGCGGCCTGTGTGAATCCGGTACACCATTATGGGATGAGGGTAGGACTGTTAGAGGAGGGACATCCTGCAGACCTGATCGTAGTGAATGACCTCGTTGATTTCAAAGTGGAAGCAACCTACATTGATGGTGTACTTGTTGCCAGTCGGGGCAAAACAATGATAGCATCCGTTGCTACGCCTGTACCGGAACAACCCTTTTATCCGGTAAAGATCTACCCTTCACAGCTGTCTTTGCATCGTATGAATTATCCCGCGGATGCGGAAGGTCTCATTCCTGTTATCGGAGCTTTAGACGGACAACTCATAACGAATAAGCTTTTCCTGCGTGCGAAAATAGCAGATGACCACATCACCGGCGATACCGGTAGTGACGTATTGAAGATCGTGGTGGTGAACAGGTATCGGCAGGCACCTCCGGCTATTGCCATGATACATGGATTTGGTCTCACTTGCGGTGCCATTGCTTCCTCCGTAGCACATGACAGCCACAATATAGTCGCAGTGGGGGTCGATGATGAAAGCCTGGCCACAGCCATACAACTGGTAGCAGATAGCAGAGGTGGAGTAAGCTGTGTGCGGGGAGCCGCGAAAGAAGAACAATTGCTGTTACCACTTCCGGTAGGCGGACTCATGAGTACAGAAGATGGCTATCAGATAGCTGCAGCCTATACAGCGATCGATCAGATGGCAAAAGACATGGGCAGCAAGCTATCGGCACCCTTCATGACACTCAGTTTCATGGCATTGCTGGTAATTCCCCATCTTAAACTTAGTGATCTCGGACTATTCGATGGAGATCGATTCAGCTTCCTCACTAAAACCAACAACAGCCGCTGATTATTTTTTATAAAATAAAAGATTGCCAGTAGCTTTGAAGCACACCAAACAACTGTTGAAATGGTCATCAATTTAAGCAGCCAGCATTCACTTATCAGCAATTGGATATCCGAATTGAGGGATGTTTCAGTGCAGAACGATCGCATGCGATTCAGGACCAATCTGGAAAGAATTGGACAAGCAGCAGCTTTGGAGATCAGCAAAGTATTGCCCTGGAAAATACAGGAAACACGCACCCCACTTGGTATTCATGAAAGCAAGGTGTTGGAATCACAACCTGTACTGGCCACCATTTTACGTGCAGGATTACCTATGCACGCAGGTATGCTGGAATTTTTTGATAAGGCAGACAATGCATTTATCTCTGCTTATCGAAAACACCACCACGACGGCAGTTTTGAAATCTGTATGCAATACATGAGTTGCCCCTCTCTCGAAGATAGAATCGTTATCATTTGCGATCCGATGCTCGCCACCGGCGCATCTATTATCAAGACGATTGAATTCATCAAAAACGAGGGGGTTCCCAAAGCCATTCATGTGGTCTGTGCCATCGCCTGTAACGAGGGCATTGAAATGATTCAAAGGGAATGTGGCGATTCAATTGACATCTGGTGTGGAGATATAGATGACGAATTAACAGCAAAGGGGTATATTGTTCCGGGCCTGGGAGATGCCGGTGATCTGGCATTTGGCACCAAGTCTCAACAATAAAACAGTGTTAAAAAGCCTGTTTTTAGACTTGTAATGCTTTTAACTGCTCCAATTGGCGTATTTTTAACATTCATCCTGTGAAAAATGATAAGAGCCGGTGTTTTTCTTACTTGCTGCTTACTGACTAGCAAATTGCTGGCGCAGGACCCCCATTTTTCCCAATTCTTTGCTTCGCCGCTTACACTTAACCCGGCCCTGACCGGTAAATTCAACGGTACCTTCCGGCTTACCGGGAATCATCGTAACCAGTGGCCAACCATCAATAATGCCTATATCACCACTGCTTTTTCAGCAGATTTTCATGTGATGAAGAACAAAATCCCCAACAATGACAACTGGGGTGTTGGTTTTTCAGGCTATGCCGACCGAAGTGCAAATAGTGCCGTATCCTTCAATTTCGGATCTGTATCCACTGCCTATCACAAAGGACTCGATGAGGATGGCAATCACCAAATTGGAGCCGGCTTCCAAATGTCTTATGCCAACATGCTGATCAACACATCCGTTCTCAATTTTGAGGATCAATTAACCGCTAACGGCTTTACCGGCATATCAGCAGAAACCTTCAATGGTGCTACTCTTTCTTCCAAATATGTTGACATCAATGCCGGATTTCTTTATAATGGAAGTACAAGCGACAACAATAATTTTTACCTGGGGGTGAGCATGTACCATATCAATCGTCCCAAACAGAATTTTACCGGTGGTCAATATGTTTTAAATCCCCGGACAACAATCCATGGAGGTGCTTACTTTGCTTTAACGCCGAATGCAACCATGCACACCAGTGCTATTCACATGATGCAGGCGGGTGCTAGTGAAACTGTTGTTGGCGGTGCCATTCAACTCATTGCGAATCCCGAGATGGAAAAGCCCGTTAGCTTGTACGCAGGAAGTTGGGTAAGGTTCAACGATGCAATTATTCCGTATCTGGGTCTGGAATTCAATGACCTCCGAATAGGGGTGAGTTATGACCTGAATACATCTACACTGAGAACCGCGTCACTCAATCGCGGAGGCATCGAGGTATCTTTGATCTATGTTCGTCGTCCTTCAGATGAACGACCGATTAAATGTCCCAAATTCTGATGCAACCGGTATACTTCAACTAGATAATC
>DAIMYK010000181.1:0-4397 GCA_036734525.1 Sediminibacterium sp.
GGGGAGTTGTCGTTTATGCCATCCATACTGTCTGAAATGCGTGCTCTACTAGATTGCAATCGTTTTTACAGCTCCTGTGAGCGACTTTTCCGGCCGGTGCGCGATCAGCAGCCAGGCGTCGTATTGAGCAACAATGACGGTTGCATCATTGCCCGCAGTGATGAAGCCAAACAATTGGGAATCGCGATGGGTGAGCCGTATTTTAAAGCCCGCCCTCTGATAGAAAAAAACAAAATAGCTACTTTTTCCTCTAACTACTATCTGTACGGAGACATGAGCTGGCGGGTAATGGAATGCATGCGCAGTCTGTTGCCACCGGAATGTGTCGAAGTATATTCCGTTGATGAGGCCTTTCTCGATTTAAGTCATCTACCCGTTGAACAGGTACATAGCTACTGCCTGCTAATCAAGGAAAGAATCGAGCAATGGACAGGAATACGTGTATCTATCGGGGCCGCACCTACCAAGGTGCTCAGCAAAGTAGCCAACCGTCTCTGCAAGAAGAACAAAGTTGCCACCGGTGGGATACTGGTACTCGATGATCCGAAAAAAATAACGGAAGCCCTTCGACAAACGGCAGTAGCAGATATCTGGGGCATCGGCCGTCAATACGCTGAGAAATTACGTACAATGGGCATTCACACGGCAGAAGATCTGCGCAAACAAAATACTGCCTGGGCAAGAAAAATATTAGGAGGGGTAACCGGCGTACGCCTGCTGCATGAACTACAGGGTATGCCCTGCATCGGCATGCTCGAAGAATTGGTAACCAAAAAAATGATTGCCACCACACGTATGTTCGGAAAAGATGTACGGGAACTCAGCGCCATCCGGGAAGCTATCGCCACCTATACTTCCCGCGCAGCGGAAAAACTGCGGCGACAAAAAGGGGCTGCCTCCTGTATTCATGTTTTTCTCATTCCCAAGGCACCACCTGCCGGAGCAAGATTCAGACACGGACCGGTAGTGGGAACCTATGCCACCCTACCCCGGGCTACCGACGCTACCAATGACCTCATTAAGCCGGCACTTCAAATGATTCAGGAGATATTCGAAGAGGGACTGATCTACAAAAAAGCAGGTGTGATGTTATCAGGCATCGTTCCGAGAGATGCAGTTCAGGGCTCTTTGTTTGAAGCAGAAGATGCCAGAAAAGCTGCCTTAATGAAAATGATAGACAATGTAAACTTCGCAATGCGTGGTCACCTGCTCAATTTTGCAGCAGCAGGTACTGCAGGCCACTGGAAAATGCGTCAGGAAATGCGCAGTCCCCGCTATACGACAAGGTGGGAGGAATTGTTTCAGATTCATTAGTTCACCCGCCCCGGAAAACGCTCCATCAACATCCGCATAGCAGTAGAGGCAGCTGCAGCACGGGAGGTGTTTTTCTCAGGAATCACTCCCTGCACGGCTCCCTGCCACAATAGCTCGCGCTTAAGCGCATCTACCACATGCACAGAGACAGTCCCTTCCCGATAACGACCTACTTCAACCGTTTCACTTTTCCAGGTATAATTGCGCTGGCCAATATACCGGGGGGCGCCATCGGTACGAAAATCAGTTTGCCTGGTCTGAACCTGCTCCTTCACCACGATTCCAATGTTGATGAGCCAGTTTGGGCGATCGGAAACACGTTCATATCCCCGCTGTTGTAATTCTACTGCAATTGCCTGTTGTAATTCAGCAATGCCATCGGCAAATTGTGCCGTAATGGTATCTCCGCTGGCTTTCACTTCGTAGAATCCGAAGGTTCTTTTCTCTTGCCAGTTAACACCGGGCGCCGACTCAACCGGTAATACACGAATGGCAGTACAAGAGGAGAAAACTAACAGGACGATAACAATCAATATTGGTCGCATAAAAAATAAATGATGATGGAAGATAAAAAAACAATCGATTTAAACAAACTACTCAGCAGCTAGTTGAACAATGTACTTGGGAGGAGCACTGCGCTGCAATTGCATATCCGGTTGAGCATTGCGTATTTTATAACGGGCAGCCGGCAATTGCTTTTCCTGCAGATAAGCAACAACAGCTGCATTGCGGCGCTGCATCACTTCAGCAACCTGTCTGCTCAGTGTTTCCTTCCCTATGATGCGAACGCATTTTTCGTCGGTTGAATGCAAATCAAGCTGACCGGTAACAAGACTGTTGACATACTTTACAAAAAGTGAATCTGATTCAGGAAGACTATCCAATCGCTGTTTGATCTCTGCCGTAAGAGACCCCCCTGCAGGTAGCTTGAGGTATTTTTTCTTGGTCTCATTCACAGCGATTACGGCAGCCTCGTCCTCCAAATTGGTTTCCTGTATTAACTCCATTGTCATTTCCTGCTTCTGCTGTAAAACCTTACAAAGATTATCCAAAACCCGCTTCTGCTTGGGTTCTATGCCTAATTGTACATAATCGAAATATACTTCTTTAAAGTCCTCTTCCTTTCCTCCAAACAAATTCGCCACCAGCCTGAATGGTGCTGTTGCAGCCTTCACGATAATATTCTTCACCACCTGCCATACCACTTTCCCCCATTTGAATTTCGGATCGTCTAAACTTCCTTTAACAGGAATATCGAGGTGGATATTTCCTTTTACATCCCTTAATAGTGCAACTGCCAATGGAACCGGAAGATTCATCGCTGTCGCATTTTTTACTTTTTTCCCTGCCTTCACGCGTTCAATATCAAGTACATTCTTGCTGTTGAGCTGATTGTTGATAATGGTAGTAACATTCTCATACCGGATCTTTCCCCGCTGAAAAGGGGTAGCCACAAAATACTTGAAATAGGGATTGAAATCTGTGATCAGCAGATCACGAAAACCTGCATCGATGATGATGTCCTTATAGTTTTTGGGATTCACCTTCAGTGTACCTTTCAACCTGCCGGAAGTATTCAGCCGCGAACTGATGGCAAAATTCAGGAAATCATTCTGGCTGTTAATCCGCTCACTGGTAAGCAAGACCGAATCGAGTATATAGCGAAACCGATCACCCCTCGTGTAATCTGTGAAAACGCACTGTCCACCTGCTATACTAAGCTTATTGATCTTGTATTCGTTTCTGTCATATTGCTGCACCAGATCCTGAATATATCCGGCCATCATCAGAAATATATTCGAGTAAACCAATGCCGAAGTGTCACCGCGAACTTCCGAAGGGGTCGTGAAAATGCGTTCATAATTGAACCCCTTATCGTACATCGTCAAACGGATAAAAGGTTGTTGCATATTGATATAGGCAAAATCATAGCGGTTCTTGCGGGTATGAATGGTGTCAATTTTTACAGCCATCTGTTCGGCTGCCGTAAGCAACTCTCCCGATTCATCAACAATGGCAAACTTGCGTGCATCTATATCTCCCGATAAGGCGATGTCAAGTGGCTTATCTGCATTCCCCTTCAAACGGAAATGACTGCTGACTACTCCCCTCAACTCCTTCACTTTCATGTAATCCCGCAAATACGGATACATCCAGCCAATATTCAGTTGATCGACTTGTCCGCTCAAATAGTAATCACTCGTGCGGCTGTCATAATCTATCTTCCCATCAATTGTTCCACCTGTCTGCAATCGAGTAACCAGTTCGGCATGATAAGTTGGATCGTTCCAGGCAATATCTCTTATCTTAATATCGGTTTTATTCAATTGAACTACAACAGGCGGTTTGTTATTCTGGTAAATCAACATACCACCATGAATGTTGAATTGCCGTACCCAATATTCAGTGGGCGGAGTTCCTTTTGGCGGTGGCGGACCAGAAGCGAAACGTTGAACGAGATCATCGAAATTAAAGTGATTGCCTCTTTGAACGATACGAACAACAGGTCGGTGCAACTGCAGTCGTTTGATCAGATAATTTGAGTAAAGCAATCTCCACAAACCCAGTTTGGCATCAACCTCACCCACACCTATGAAAACCTGCTTTTTATTTTTTTCATGTATACGTAAGCCCTTGGCATTGATTTCCCCATTGAACAGGTTAATCCGGAGATAGTCCATGTTGATCAGCCTTCCCGTATATTGCTCGCTATATTTTTCAATCAGGTAACGGGCAACGGGAGAAATAAATATGGCCAACAAAATGAACAAGGCCACCAGCGAGGCAAACGCAAAGAGCAGGATTTTCTTCCAATTAAACATAGTGGGTACCGAAGTTTCCGGTTGTAGTGTGATTCGTATTGCTGCAAAATAAGAAACTTTCCCAATTTCAGGGTTCCGCCACCGCGATTAAGCGGTCAATAACAGGTGGGTAAAAATATGGAGGAGATATTCCCCTTACCATTAAATTTGCTGAATTCTTCAGGCATGAAACCTATTCTCTCCTCCAACGAATCTATCCCTTCGGCTAAGAAAAAAATCATTGTACTGGGCAGCGGTCCCAATCGCATTGGTCAGGGCATC
>DAIMYK010000182.1:0-4388 GCA_036734525.1 Sediminibacterium sp.
CTGTGGAGGTTTGCTATACCAGAATGCCGGCAGCTGGTTCATGAAGCGGGGTAGGCTGCCCCTGCCCTGTTCTGTGAGTCGTGTCTCCTGGTCTACTGCTTCTCCCTCAAAGAACCAATCCGGCACCGAAAGAGCATTGGCAAGTGCCTGCCCCTGTTCACCCAAAACAAATCGCATGGCTTTTGAAAGACCGGTATTCAAACGGTTGTATTGTTGCACATGCTTCCATTCATGAATGGCCAGCAAGTCATTCCACCGGATAGCGCCCAATGATACAACTGATCGTGGCGGTGTAGTGTACCATTCTGAACGCCAGGGTGCAAGTGCGACATAGCCATTGGATATCATGGTCTGGTCGCGCAATACAATGCTGATGCGGTGATGCGGGGTGCTATCGATGCGTTGCAGGCGATGAATCAAGCCGGCAATGCGGCGTGCCTCGGACTCGCTGTTGGCGGGAAAAATAATGCGCACTGTATCGGTGCTGATTTCTTTCCATCGGAAGGAGGCAGGCGTTCCGCCGAATGGCTGAGCCAATGCACTTTGCCACAAGCAGAACAGAACAAAGCAGGAAAAGATTTTTCTCATGGCATTTGATTCATTGCCGAAAACAAATACAAACGCTGATGAAGATCAAAATCAGGGCAATATTTCTGCTAATTTTTTGATGAGTTCTTCACCTCTCAAATTCTTGGCAACAATTTTTCCTGAGGGGTCAAGGAGATAATTTTGAGGAATGCCACGAACACCATAAAGTCTGGCTGCTGCATTGTCCCAATATTTCAGATCAGAAACATGTGTCCAGGTGAGACCGTCCTTGTGGATGGCATCCATCCATTTTGATTTGGCACCGGGTTGATCCAGGCTTACACCTAAAATGGTGAAACCTTTTTCCTTATACTGGTTGAAAGCTTTTACCACATTGGGATTTTCCTGGCGACAGGGCCCGCACCAGCTCGCCCAAAAATCAATCAGCACATACTTTCCACGCAAGGAAGAAAGTGCTACCGGACGGCTCAGGGTATCATCTTGTACAAATTCAGGTGCCATGCTGCCAATAGCAGTAAGCTTCGCTGATTGAATGCGTTTTTCAAAATTCTTACCGGATGCGCTGTTGCGGGTTGCTTCCGGAAGTTGAATGAACAATGGTTCAACTTTTACAGGATCCATATCCATGCCGGCATAAGACTCCAGGCAAAAGATTGCGATTGGACTAGATAAATTGTTTGAGACAAAATTGCCATAGGACTGGCTGATTTCCTGTTCTAATCCATCTGCTTTGGCAACAATTGATTCCTGTAGTTTTGGATCTTTGGCAGCAGCCATATATTCCTTATACAGATCATCCATCTTTGCTGTGAGTGGCTTGATGGATTCTGTTAACCTGGTATAATCATCATGTGCTTTGGAGCCCGATACTTTGACATTCGAAAATGAATCGGTGGACTGAATTTTGATATCACCCGGCTGAAGAAAAACCATGAACATATCCCTTCCCTGTTTGGCAAGTATTGTTTTTCCATCAGCACTATTCTGGTATTTCACGCGCACCCGCGCAGGTATTGCTTCGTCAATATTTCCCTGGAAAGAATAGGTACCATTGACATAATCAGAACTATCCACCTTATTAGTTCCGGCGCTCTGGTATTGCAGGTAAACTTTGGCAATGGTTAAATTTCCGGTTGTAGCCGAACCGGTGATTTGAAAGGGTTTGCCTGACTGGGCAGTTCCGGTCAGCATCAATAGTGACAAGGCACCAACAGATAATAACTTCATGAGGTAAATTTATCTTCAAATATACCCATTTTAGCCGTGTGCCCGGAGGGTGTTTTTCCTGTTTTTTGCCTTCCCGTTTATGAATAAATCATTATCGGCCAATTTTGGGAAGATTGTTGCAATTTTGCCAACTATGGAAGCGAAATCTGTTGCGGAACTTTTGTCGGAAGACACCAAAAATATTTTAGGATTACAATTGCCCACTGACACTCGTTGGGTAGATCTGGCATCCCTCTCCCTGGAAGCCATTTTAACAGACCATGCTTATTGCGAACAAAAAGCTGCTCTGACCTGCATTAGTCTGATACAGAAGAATCCCGATAAAACAGAATTGGTACAACAGTTAGCACCCATCGTTTCCGAGGAATGGGGTCATTTCCGGCTGGTGGTGAATGAATTGCACAAAAGGAACCTGGTTTTGGGGAAACAAAGAAAAGATGCCTACGTAAACCGCCTGCTGGAATTTCAATGCAAGGGTGGAAATCCCGATGATCGTTTACTCGATCAATTGCTCACGATGGCTTTGATTGAAGCACGCAGTTGTGAACGTTTCAAGCGACTGAGTGAAGGATTATCTGATTCCTATTTGCGTAAATTTTACCGCCGCTTCATGGAAAGCGAGGCCGGACATTACACTTTATTCATTCGATTGGCCACCACCTATATGCCCGAGAAAAAAGTAAGATCGCGCTGGAAAGAATGGCTGGCTTTCGAAGCAGGTGTGATGCAAGAAATGGAAGTGCGCGGTGACCGCATTCACTGATGTTTATTCAGCAGAAGAAAAATACACCAATTCATCTTGCAGCTTAAGCCATGGATAGGCGGATATCAGTTCAGTTGTTTTTCTGGCATACTCTCGCAGAAAATTTTGGTGTCGCGCTGTATCCGGATGCAAGGGCGTATGTTGAAATGCAAGCCGGATATCTTTAACAGCTGCCATGATGTTGCGCGATTCTTCATCCACACATGCTTTCACCCAATTTTCCCAAACATATTTTGTTGCCTGATAATTAGGATGCACCAGATCTTCCGCATAAAAGCGATAATCGCGCAGGTCATCTACCACTAATTCATAAGCAGGAAAATAATGCACGTTTTCGAAGAGCGATGCCAACTGATGAACCGCCTGTAATAAAACAGCCTTGCTTACATTATTTTGAATGGTCCCTTCCCGCAGGTGACGAACCGGACTCACCGTTAGCAAGACCCTTAGCCGGGGCTGCTTTTGAAGCAATGGCTTTAGCCAGGCGGCAAAAGTGTCAACAATGGTTGTTGGTTGCAATAATTCTTTTTGGAACCAGTTGGCGGGAGCCTGGTGGTTATTAGCGACCACTTTTCCGGGTTCATAGAGTGGTGCATTCTCCGTTAGTTGATAGATCCAGGCAGACCCGAGCGTAATCACCAACATGCCCGCATTCTGCAAAAAATGATGTGCCCCGGTAATGGATGCATTGATCACATCGAGACTATCATCCATCCGGGGGGAAGAGAACTCGCCGTGGTGTTCCCAGCTATGATAACAATCATTATAAAAGAATAAATCCTGCTCTGTCAAGTGACGACAATCGGTTATGCGTTGCAAACAGGAAAGCACGCTGACAGGATTGAACAGTATGCCCTGCGGATTGTCCATCACGCTGAATTTATGTTCCCGCAGGTACCCTGCCATGTTCTCCGTGAAACAGGAACCCACCAGGAGAACAGAATCCAGAAAACTGATAGGTTGAGAAAGGGGTTTAACTTCAGATGTGAGAATCCACTTCATAGAATTAATTTATGCCGGCGATTGCATTCGTTGCTTCATGGCCTCGTACAAAACGATGCCTGCTGCAACAGAAACATTGAATGAGTTGAATTTTCCCGCCATAGGTATTGAAAAGAAATAATCAGCCGCTTTTGCCAAATAGGGTTGCACTCCCTTTCCTTCAGCACCCATGATCACGCAACAAGGTTCTGTCAGGGGAAGTTCATGTATTTTTTTCTCAGCTCGCATTTCAGAAGTAAATACTGAAATACCATTGAGATGAAGGGTATCTACTGCCTTCAATAAACTATTCACTCGGCAAACCTGAATCCACTCCAGCGCACCTGCGCTGCTTTTGAGGGCTTCCTCTTGCAGGGCACCTACCCCTTTATCGGGAATAATAAGCGCCTGAGCGCCACAACAAACTGCTGATCGGGCAATGGCACCGATGTTGCGCACATCAGTAATTCCATCCAACATTATAAACAAAGGTGTTTGTCCCTCTCCTACCACAAAATCAATCACCTGTTGCAGGTCCATGTACCTGATGAGCGAACCAATGGCAATGATCCCCTGGTGGTTGGCACGGGTGAGGTGGTTGAGTTTTTCAGGGGGTACCATTTGTATGGGAATTCCTGCCTCGCGTGCGAGTTGTCTGATTTGCTGAACAACATCTCCACTGATGTTTTTCTGGAAGAGTATTTTATCAATCGGCCTGCCGGATTGTAATGCTTCCAACAGGGGTTGTTTTCCGATGATGAGTGTAGATGAGTTTGGAGCCATGTACTAAGTTATCATTTCTGTTTGGATTGCTGCCACCGCAATTCTAATTTCAATTAAGCTGCTACGCTGATGGCATCGGTGATTT
>DAIMYK010000183.1:0-4384 GCA_036734525.1 Sediminibacterium sp.
GAAGGTTCACCCTGATAAATTCCGTAAGGAACAACCACTTTTTTTGTTCTAGAATAGCTCCGGAATGAACCAGACTGAAGAAGATAAAAGTCCCACCAAGGCCGAGCTGCCAAAGATTCATGGCAGGTGCAAGGAGCAAAAAGAAGAATGTAAAAGTCAGAACAAAAATCAGATTGATAGTTGTGTAGCGTATGAGCACTGTGGGGAGTAGAGACGACGAGGAATGTGTCAGAAGTCTTGATTCTAATTCGCTTATGATTCCATGGTCGAAATTTTCTGGTTTTCCGAAAACAACATTCCATTTCGCTCTGAATCCACGAGTACGTTTAAAGGCAATGAGGATAGAAATCAGATAGTGAAAGTGCTGCCATAAAAAGCTGTAACTCTTCACTGGATGAGTGATGCCATACGTTATCGGCTTATCTCTTTGCTCAGCTGTGAATGTTCTAAACAATTTGTCCCAGATGATAAGCACGTCACCGAAGTTCCTGTCAATGTATTCAGGGTTGCTGCTATGGTGAACGCGATGATGAGAAGGTGTAACAAAAACCGTTTCGAACCACCCCATATTTCCAATGGTTTGGGTGTGAAGGAAGAATGGATAGATCCCGTGAATCAGCAGGATCAGTGTAATCATTTCCGGTTCAAATCCGAGCACAGGAATAACGGACCAGAATAGTGACCGGAAGAAGGCCTGAAATATGGTAATTCTTGCGGCGACTGAAAAATTGAAATCCTCGCTCTGATGATGAACAATATGTGCTGACCATAAAAGGTTGGCCTTATGTCCCAGCCGATGATACCAATACCAGATAAAATCAGTAACGAGGAAAAGCGCGATCCAGGTAAGGAAGTTCTGTTCAATCTGGAAGATGGCATAGTGATCATAGAGCCAGCTAAAGAAGAAGTGAAATACCGAGGTGGTGAACAGATCACAAATGCGTTCGAAAATGCCGACGTTTATGTTGCTGATTGTTTCACTGAATTTAAAACATTTTTTCCGCTGCTTTGTGCTGATGAAATATTCCAGCAGGACAAATGAGACGAATACAGGGATAACAAGGGCAAAATAGTTCATCGCCGCTGACTGTCTTTGTTTTGATTAGCTATATTTAATACGGGAGCTACCAACCAGTTGTATAGGTAACAGCCCACACATATTTTGAAGATGGCCTCGAGAAATGAAAAGAACCCGAGTACTGCTGTCACGATCAGCCCAGCAGTCTTGAACCCGAAGAGAAAAAGAACACCCATAATCACTGACAGAATGAAACCGATTACGGCTGCGAATTTTTTTGGGGCTGCATAAATTGGTTTTCTTTCAAGTTTCAGAGTATTGGATGCAATTCTGGATATGAAGGTCAGAGGTGTAGGGAGGTAAGTAAACGCTCTTATCGCGAAGTCCAGTGCCAATATCAGGCTTAGATATAGTTCATTCCATATAACGATCATCCCAGACAATAGGAATACCTGCAGTGCGATAAATCTCACTACGACATTATCGATCTGGTAGTAGATGGCTGATTTACGGGTCATACAAGTATTTATTGGATATTGGGTTGTGGGGTTAAGCGGAGGCACGGCTTAAGGCGTGTGTGTCCTTTTGGAAATTTGGCTGGAATTTCCTCATCCTTTACCGCAGGTGTAATGACCACGTCTTCTCCTTGTTGCCAATTCGCAGGCGTTGCTACCTGGTAGGTCGCCGTGAGTTGTAGACTGTCTGTTACCCTGAGAATTTCATTGAAGTAGCTGCCCGTTGATGCGGTATAGACAATTATAAGCTTGATAGTCTTGTCAGGTGCAATGATCAATACTGAACGCGCAGTGTCGGTGCTGCTCGCGTCCGGATGAATAAAGTCAAAGAGCTCAGCGATTTTCCGGTCAGGATCGGCGATGACTGGAAAGTTGACATGGGTATTCTGGGTTTCGTTGATGTCCTTAATCCATGCCTGATGACTCTCCAGCGAATCCACACGAAGAGCGATAATTTTAACAAGGCGTCTGCTGAATTCGTCTTTCAATTTGGCTGATGTTCCTAACCTAGTGGTGCAGACAGGAGTAAAATCAGCCGGATGGGAGAAGAGAATACCCCAGCCATTTCCAAGAAACTCGTAAAAGTCGGGCTCTTCTTCGGTGGTCTCCGATTGGAAGTTGGGGGCGATGTCACCTAATCGGATTGTTGCCATTGATTTGTTATGTGTAATTGAATTTTGAGGTGCCGACCGGATTCGAACCGGTGTCCCGGCTTTTGCAGAGCCGTATCTGACCACTCGACGACAGCACCATCCTGTCAAGAAAAATGGGATCAGGTATTGTATTGATAGGGTTTTCCCATTTTTATGAATACGCGCACCGTTCTTCTGAATTTTACCTTGGAACGGTTAGAAAGGGAGAAGTACCTGGTCGCATTTGTCAGAAGTACGCCGGTCAGTATGACGAACAAACCGATGAGTTGTTGTCCGTTTATCATTTCATTACCAGCGAAAATTCCGGCGAGCACAGTAACAATGGGATTGATGTACGTATGCGTACTGACCAAAGCAGCAGGCTTGACCGAAAGAAGCCATATGTAGGAGAGATATGCGAGGATAGAACCGAAGAAGATCAGGTAAATCAGTCCTGTCCATGCCGATTGAGGGATGGCTGATAGTGAAAATTTACTCCATTCATTTTTGAATAAGGCGATGAGTAATGCGACTACACCAGCAGAAATGAGCTGCTGTGAGATGTTCATGAATGTAGAATGGCTCGAAGGATTGTTTTTTGAGTACAAGGATCCCAATACCCATGCAATTGAGCTCAGTGCCAATACGACGAATGCAATAATTCGGTCGGATGCAACAGTGTTAGAATGAACGCTGTCCGGTGATACGCTGGCGCTCAGGAATAGGATCAATCCAGTAAATCCGAGAAGGAGCCCGATGGGTATCCAGGTATCAGTAAAGTATTTTTTCCAGTTCTTGCGATCAATGGCAATAAACCAGAAAGGTCCTGTTGCGATGGCTATTGCTGCTTCAGAGGCACTGACAAATTGCTCGCCCCAGCCCACGAGACCGGTTCCGCCGGTGAGGATAAGAATGCCAGTGATTGCATTCTTTCTCCAGTTGACAAACGAGTTGGCACGTTCTCCTCTGGCACGTAGGTATCCAAAAAGGAGTAAACCGGCGGTAATAAATCGAAAGCCGGAGAGAATAAATGGAGGGAAGCCGTTCAGGCCAAACGAGATGGCGATAAAGGTGAGGCCCCACAGGATATATATGTTGGCAAATGCAATTGGCACCAGCCAGCCCTTGTTGTTATTGGTCATGATATGATGAGTGTTAAATGAAAAAGGCGTTACAGTTTGCCGTAACGCCTTTTCATGGATGAGATAAAGGTCTTACATGCGGCAATTCCTGTGTATGTGTATACAACAGCACATCATCTGTTTGCTGCCATGATTCATTCTGTGCGTTATCATCGTTCTTCGTTCGTTCATTGCGATCCTTGCGGGGTTAGATCCGGATGTAAAAAAAAATCCACCGATGTGTATCGGTGGATTTTCAGTTTTGTGTTTGTTATCCTTAGCTTTATCCGATACAACCTGCTTTTAAGCTCATACACATGCGGCAACACTTCATCATGGAAGTCTTGCTTGTATGATGGTTATGGATAAAGAAGTGTTTCAATTTTATGCGGCTTTTTTTCTTAATTGGGCGCAAATGTAAAAAGAAAAAGAGACATAAACACAATCGGCGCATATTTTTTTTCAGGCTTTAAGAAATCTTAACCCCGGTCAACAGTCCAGAAAGGGTAAGAGCCAAAAGGACAAGTGCCAATGACAGCAGTCGGGACAATGAATCCCGATCATGCCACTTCCCGGGCATCGCACAAGGTGCTACGTGCATGGCCGTGTTTCAGGATGAACTGTACTGCGCTGCCTCAAGGATCATTGAAAATGGCGATACCATTCAATACCTGGGCAGATACACCGGAGGCGATTATCTGGTGGACTGCACAACAGTTGACGTTGCTGAGCAAGGTGACGCACATTCTGAAGGAGTAACTCTCTTTCCAAATCCTTTGGATGAACGTCTTTCCATCCGTTGGCCAGTTGACTTTGCTGTAGAAGAGTTGATGATCACGGATATTGCGGGGCGAGTTATCCTGCGTGAGTCAATTCCCCCACAGTCTCAATCCTTTCACATGAATGTGGCCATGCTTGCGCCAGGTACGCACATGGTACACCTCAGGAATCGCGGTGCCTGGCAGAAGGCAGGTCGTGTGGTCAAGTAGAGCAGTGTATTCTAATGGTTGAGATCATGACCTTTCCATGCATCTCTTTTTCCTTCGTGTCTCCGAGAAAAAAAACTAATGGATCGCGGTGTTTTTTCACCTCGAAGGC
>DAIMYK010000184.1:0-2701 GCA_036734525.1 Sediminibacterium sp.
AAGAGACTATAAGAATATTATTAGGGTGCCCGCCAGATGATCATTGGCAGAACCGCCAATCTTACTGTTGCGCATGAAGGCCGCACCAATTGTCAGTTCAGGAACAAATGTTGGCTGGGTTGCCCCTTCGGTGCCTATTTCAGCACACAATCTTCTACCCTGCCGGCTGCCATGAAAACAGGCAACCTTACTTTGAGGCCCTGGTCGATTGTTACCAAAGTTATTTATGACAAAGACAAGAAGAAAGCCACCGGCGTTGAGGTGCTGGATGCAGAAACCAATAAGACATACGTGTACAATGCAAAGATTATTTTCCTCAATGCAAGTACATTCAATACCACCTGGATATTGATGAATTCAGCAACGGACATCTGGCCCGGTGGATTGGGAAGTTCCAGTGGTGAGTTGGGACACAATATCATGGACCACCACCTGGGTGTAGGTGCGAATGGAAGAGTGGAAGGGTATGAGGACAAATATTATTATGGCAGAAGAGCCAACGGTATTTACATTCCCCGATTTAGGAATTTATTTGGTGACAAGCGCGACTATCTTCGTGGTTTTGGTTACCAGGGCGGTGCCGGAAGAGAAGGATATCGCCACGAAGTAGCTGAGATGAGCATTGGTGGGGCTTATAAGGATGCGCTGACAGAACCGGGTTCCTGGACAATGGGTATCATGGGCTTCGGAGAGATCATTCCCGATCATGCGAACAAAGTGACACTCGATAAAAATGTAAAAGACAAGTGGGGTTTGCCGGTGTTGTCTTTTGATGCTGAGCTGAAAGAGAATGAACTCAAGATGCGCAAAGACATGCAGGCCGATGCAATTGAAATGCTCGATGCCATGGGTGTGAAAGACATCAATGGATATGATTCCAATGGTATTCAGGGACGGGGTATTCACGAGATGGGAACAGCCCGCATGGGTGCCGATCCAAAAACATCGGTAGTGAATAAGTACAACCAGGTGTGGGATGCCCCTAATGTGTTTATCACGGATGGTTCGTTCATGACATCTGCTGCCTGTGTGAATCCTTCGCTGACCTACATGGCATTTACTGCCAGAGCAGCGGATTATGCGGTAAGTGAACTCAAAAAACAAAATCTGTAATCACCGAAAAAAGATAATTTATGAATAGAAGAGAAGCGATATCTGCCGTGACCCTCTTATTGGGTGGAACCCTGTTGGGTGCAGATGCTTTTTTGTCCGGATGTAAAAATCCATCCGCCAATGCATCCCTCAATTTTTCTGCTGATGACATCAGCTTTTTAAACGAAGTAGCGGAAACCATTTTGCCGGCGACATCAACTCCAGGAGCAAAAGCTGCCAAAGTGGGTGATTTCATGACAGTGATCGTGAAAGACTGCTATGAAGAAAAAGACCAGCAGGTATTTCTGAAAGGGATGCAACAATTGCAGGATGCCTGCAAAAAGGCCTGCGGAAAATCATTTATGGAAGCTACCCCCGAGCAGAGACATGATCTATTGGTAGCGCTCGATAAAGAACAGAAGGAATTCCAGTCAAAGAAAAAGCCTGAAGAATCTTCTCATTATTTCAGGATGATGAAAGAGTTGACCCTGTGGGGATTTTTCACTTCTGAAATAGGAGCAACACAAGCCCTGCGTTTTGTGGCGGTACCGGGAAGATATGAGGGTTGTATTCCTTACAAGAAAGGTGATAAGGCCTGGGCAACCTAGAAGGATGCTTTGATATCGTGAAACAATTAAATCAATTAGTATGTCTATCAACAGAAGATCATTTGTAAGAAATGCGGCGATGGCGGCCGCCGCCGGATGGGCTCTGCCGTCATTTGCCAAAACCACCGGTTCATTGCCGACAGTTACTGCAGGTGCGGTACCTTTTGGGATTCAATTGTGGACAGTCAAAGAGGACATGACTGCCAATGCCAAGGATACCCTGGCCAAGCTGGCCGGATATGGCTATCAGCAGATAGAGAGTTTTGAGGGTGGTAAAGGAATGTTCTGGGGCTGGAGCAATAAAGATTTTAAAAAGTACATGGATGATCTGGGTATGACCATTGTTTCCAGTCACTGCAGGCACCAGAATGACTTTGAGCGCAAGGCGGCAGAAGCAGCCGAGATCGGTATGCAGTATCTGATCTGTCCCTGGCTGGGCCCGCAAAAAACAATTGATGAGTTCAAGAAGGCAGCAGCTGATTTTAATAAGGCAGGAGAGATCTGTCGCAAAAATGGTATTCGCTTCGCTTATCATAACCATGACTATTCATTTAAACCTATCGACGGACAGGTTCCCCAAGAGGTAATGATGAGAGAAACCGATAGCAGTCTGGTGGACTTTGAAATGGATATCTATTGGGTAGCAGCAGCAGGCGAAGACCCACTAAGATGGTTCAAGAGATTCCCGGGACGCTTTAAATTATGTCATGTAAAGGATCTGAAGAAAACAGAGAAAGGACATGAGTCTGTGCAGATCGGACGAGGTACTATTGATTACCCTACTGTTTTGAGCAAGGGCGTTAAGGCCGGCCTCTCTTATTTTATTATTGAGCAGGAAGCGTTCACAGGAACCAATCAGTTAGAGAGTGCGAATGCCAATGCAGGATACATGCGGGCTTTACGCGTGTAAGTGTCTTGAAATAGTCCAAGATAAGTTCTTTGTATTTTGGAATAGCAAAATCGTTTAAGGATTATGTCGAACTGGGTTAAAAAATATGGAG
>DAIMYK010000184.1:2711-4382 GCA_036734525.1 Sediminibacterium sp.
CCAATGCCGGATACATGCGGGCTTTACGCGTATGAGCCAATAAATGAGCGTTATAAAAAAAGCCATCTGCCTAAGGCGGATGGCTTTTTTTATTGATTGCGTTTGCATCAGGTTTTTCGATGCTTATCTGAGAACTGATTTGATCAAATCTCTGAATACGAGTACCAGAAAAACGAGCACACCTACAATAATTTCTTTTCTGTATTTGATAAGAAATGCTTTCATCTTATATTAGTTTAAACACCTAAGCTCCAGCCCTCGCGGTAGGTGCGTTTTACAAATTGATTGGCTTCATCGAAATTGGTCACCTTCATGTTCGGACCATCCCACATCAGTTTGATGTTTCTGCCGGGATAAGTCTCGCGACCTCTTCCGTCTTTTCTGCTCACATAGTAGCTGCGGATTGCCAGGTTTCCCATCAGTACGCTTTCGGTTAAAGGACCTGCAATGTCAAAATGCGAACTCAGGTTCTTTGCCTTTTCACTGCCATAACCTTCAAGAGCAGCTTCCACCCATGCTGCATAGTGCCCATTGTCACCTTTCGGAACACGGGCGACAGTCTGTGGCACTTTGGTTTCAGCAGTACGGGAGGTAGGTAATAATTTCGGCACCATTCCATAGGTTCCACACATCATGTTGCTTTTTGTGCCCAGGAATATCGCGCCATTTCCACCATCACCCATGATTTCGTTCGGGCCCAACTCTTCCGGCCGAACCGGTTGAAGGCCGCCATCCATCCAATGTAATTTCACATCGGGCTTACCATTTTCGCCTTTGAAGGTAAGGGTGATGTAAGAAGAGACAGGACCGGAATCGGGATAAAATCCGCGGGTCCAGTTTTCAATGTAAGGAGTGGCTACACTACATTCTGCTGAAACAGGATAACCCAGACCCAGAACGGCGAACGCAGGTGCCATGATATGGCAGGCCATGTCACCGAGTGCACCGGTACCATAATCCCACCAACCTCTCCAGTTAAATGGAATTAGTTTGTCAACGTAATCGCGGTAAGGAGCAGTTCCCAACCACAGGTTCCAATCCAGTTCTGCAGGAACCGGGGGTTTTTCTTTTGACCAGGGGATGCCTTGTGGCCAAACGGGCCGGTCGGTATAACAATAGATGGTATGTACATCACCAATGATGCCAGCGTTGTACCAATCCTGTAATTGACGGACACCGTCACCGGAAGCGCCCTGGTTACCCATTTGAGTTACTACCTTATAATCGTGTGCAGCTTTTGTAAGTACCCTTGCCTCATAGATATCATGTGTCAGGGGCTTTTGCACATATACGTGTTTGTTCAGTTGCATGGCACCCATTGCGATTACGGCATGCATGTGATCGGGCGTAGATACAGATACGGCATCGAAAGATTTGTGTTCTTTATCCAGCATTTCACGATAATCGGTATAAATTTTTGCTTGTGGGTATCTTTTGCGGCTGAGGGCAGTCTGTCTGCTATCAACATCACAGAGAAAACCAATTTCTGCTTTTCCACTCTTATAAAAATTCCAGAGATCGCTTTCGCCTTTTCCACCGGCTCCGACACCTGCAACAATGAGTTTATCGCTGGGGGCAGTAAATCCTTTTCCAAGTACGCGACGAGGAATGATATAAAATCCGGCAGCTGTTATGGCTGCATGGCTGATAAAATTTCTGCGGGTGGCGGCG
>DAIMYK010000185.1:0-4359 GCA_036734525.1 Sediminibacterium sp.
AAAGATACAGGTGGAGGAAGTGAAAGTGGCAGTGACTCCTGGAAATCCTACATGCGCAGGCAAACCAATACCATCAACTGGGGAAGCCAGTTGCCGCTGGCCCAGGGAATTCAGTTCTCACTTGGTGAAGACTAACTTACCCTCTGCTTACTTGATAAGGTTTTCTTAAAATCAGTGATGATTGAAGGGCAGAAGGGGGTCTTTCCCCATTTTTGTTCCTGAACCAAGTGACATGCCTTTAAAAAAGCTTTTACTCTCCTGTATTTATCTGTGTTTTTTTTATGCTGCAATGGCACAGACCCCGTCGAATCATGACTGGCACCTGAAAGACCCGAGTACTGATTCTGTCTATGGAATTGCTTTGAACAGGGCCTATCAGTTCCTTCAATCCAAACAAAAAAAGGGCAAGCCAATCATTGTTGCCGTTCTGGATTCAGGAATAGATACTACCCATGAAGACCTGAAAAAAAATCTATGGCGAAATCCCCGCGAGATTCCCGGAAACGGCATAGACGATGATAAGAATGGTTATACAGACGATGTTTATGGCTGGAATTTTCTAGGAGGAAAAGATGGAAAAAATTTACTGAAAGCATCCAGCGAAAAAGCAAGGGTCTATCATCGGTACAAAAACAGATTCGGAGACAATACACTCGATACCCAACATTTGTCCGCACAGGATAAAAACCAGTTTTATTGGTGGAAAAAAACCGCAGAAGAGATCAAGGGCTCAGCTGATGAGGAAAATCAGCTGCGTTTCATCAGCATGACACAAAGAACCCTCAAAAAATATGACGATATTCTGCGACAGGATATGAAGAAGGAAGTGTACACGATTGATGACCTTGAAAAATTTATACCTGGCAATGCCACCGGCAGAGATGCCAAACTTGGGTTCCTCACTTTTCTAAGAATAATTGAGGCGGACAACGAGGTCAGCAATCAGCAACTGATGAGTGAATTGAATAGAGAGTTGGAAAAAATGAGGGCTGACTCTGCAGAAAGAACAACTCCACCCAACGACGGAAGGTCTATGATCATCCGGGATGATTATTTCAATCCTTTCGATACACTCTATGGAAACAATGATGTAATGGCAGACCTGGAAGGGGCCATGCATGGTACCCATGTGGCCGGATTGATTGGAGCCGACAGAAACAATGGAGTCGGTATCGATGGTATCGCAGACCAGGTAAAGCTGATGGTCTTGCGTGTGGTTCCGGATGGAGATGAATATGATAAAGATATTGCACTCGCCATCCGCTATGCCGTGAACAACGGTGCCAGCATTATCAACATGAGCTTTGGCAAATCTTATTCTCCCGAAAAGAATTGGGTAGACAGTGCAATTGTTTATGCAGAAGAGCACGATGTATTGGTGGTACATTCCGCAGGTAATGAAGGTATTTGCCTGGATGAAAAGATAAAATTCCCCAATGCCCGATTAGAAAAATGGAACAGAAAAGCTACCAACTTCATTACCGTGGGTGCCAGCAGCGACCGAATTTTTGGACCTTGTCTTGCAGCGGACTTTTCAAACTATAGTGGTCAACAGGTAGATCTATTTGCACCCGGTGTAAAGATATATTCTACTCAACCCGGTGGCAATGTTTATGGAAAGCATGATGGCACCAGCTTTTCAGGTCCGATCGTTGCAGGTATAGCGGCATTGATCCGGAGTTATTATCCTACATTGACAGCGCCGGAAATCATTTCCATCCTGAACAATACTGTTACTTCCCTAAAAGGTACCAGTACCAGTTTGCCGGGTTCAGAGAATAATGCGGGTACAATTGAATGGACCAGTCTATGTAAATCAGCTGGTATTGTGAACGCCTTCCAGGCAATTCAGGCAGCCGATGAACTGGCGGAAGCTAAAAAGATAAAAAACGCTGCGAAAAAATAATGAATACGCCTTCCTCTCAACTTATCTATCCATCCTTTGCTGCCAACTATATTCAACTGACAGCGAGCGGTTCAGCGATCCAGGCACAGGAGAAGCATGGTCGCGAATTAATAGATTTTTACACGTCACTGCCGGCAACAAAAGCGGAATACCGGTATGCCGCTGACAAATGGAGTGTACAGGAAGTGCTGAGACACCTGATTGATACAGAGAGAATTTTCTGTTACCGTTTGCTTTCCATCATTCGGGAAGACGACCAGGTTCTTCCCCCTTTTGATGAAAATAAGTTTGTCGAAAAATCACAGGCCCATACAATTTCCTGGTCTCAAATGCAAGCCGAATGGTTGAGTTCACGACAATCAACGAGTATAATGTTGGCAAGCGTACAAGAAAATGAATGGTCCCGCTCAGGACAAGTGGGTGATTATAAAATCTGTGCGCAATCCATCGGACTGATACTCACGGGACATCAATTACACCACAGGCAAATATTACAAACGAGGTATGGTTGCTGAGGTATCGTACCTAAGCATGGGCGCTGCTGATTCATCTGTCAGCAAATTGCGCAACAATGTATCACTCAATACCTCCCGGTAATCCATTTTCTTTCCATTCACACTAATGGTATTTTTTACCAGTCGCACTCCATGACTATAGTCAACATACCAGTTGACATGTCCGGCATAGAGTGGCTGAATCGCCTTACCCGTCATGCGGTGCCAGCCGTAGATGGCTTCTCTGTTGGGTCTGGCATGTGCGGGTACTATGGGAGAAAGTACGATGTCTTTTTTGATACCTGCTATCAATCCCTCTCTTCCCTTTCTCTGCCCTTCAATGATAAGATGGTGCTGGAACATAGTGACCGGAGAATCCCGGAAGGCATACATAGGTACCGGCTCGAGCTTTACTTTTGCTGCCTGATAAATCGCATCTACCATTTTCCTTGTTGGTAAAAAACACCCCCAGGCATCTGCAAAGCGCTGGGCAGCCATAGGTGTTAGTGGAGCCCTGCCCCACTCATCATCAGTTCCCAGAGAGAGGTAGTCGGAAGTAACCTGGTAGGACGCAACCAGTGGATTTCCATCAGGACCAATAATAGATGATTGTATTGTCACCCACCTGTTCATGCGACGAGGAAAATTACCCTTCAGAATTTCCATGGTAGCAATGGAGTCGCGCGATGCAATTGATTGCAAGTTGGCACGAGCAAAAAAATCAGAGCCACTTAGTCTTTCTGTGGGTCCGGTATATGCCGGCAATGCATCATATGTTCGTGTTCCGGCGCATGCCGAGATTAATAAAAGCATTCCGCAATAAAAGAATAGCAATCGTTGCATGGACTAATTTGACAGAAAGATAAATCATTCCCCCCTAAATTCACAGTAACTTAGCGCGATGACCAGAATTGGCTTGTTATCTGATACGCATGGATGGCTGGACCAGGCCATTTTCAAACATTTTGCGGAAGTGAATGAGATCTGGCATGCAGGCGATTGGGGCAACAACGAAATGCTCGATGAACTTATGGCCTTCAAACCGGTTAGGGCGGTATTTGGAAACATAGATGACAATCACCTGAGAAACCGACTTCCTGAAAAAAATTGTTTCCGCTGTGAAGATGTTCAGGTTGCTATGTTGCACATTGCAGGGTATCCCGGAAAATACAATAGTCAGGCAAAGGCATTGATAAAAGAGTGCCGGCCACAACTCTTTGTTACAGGTCATTCACATATACTGAAGATTCTGTATGACCACAACTTACAACATCTTCACATCAATCCCGGCGCAGCAGGTCAGCAGGGTTGGCACCAGCAGAGAACCATCGTTCGCTTTTCCATTGACGGAAAAGAGATAAAAGATTGCGAGATCATTGAATTAGGAAGACGGGGATCTCAGTGACCTCCGGGGAACCAGGGCCTGCCGATAATTTCACCTCTGAAAGGCCAGGGAATGCTCAACAAAATCAGGATCAATGCAACCAGAAAATAAGAGAAGGTTTTTGAGTAGGCTGCATTTTTGCTGAATCTGTAGCCAAGCGTTATACAAAGAATGGCGAGTATCATACCCAATGGATGCTCTAACCAGTAAAAGCGATAAAAACTGTCCTTCATCGCACTGACACCTACAGGAAGCGTGGTTGTAAAAAATCCATATCGCCCCCAACCCCACTGATAAATTCCCAGCAATAGAGTGAGGTGCGCAGCGATGAGCGTAAATAACCAAAGTGGTTGCTTGCCTCCGGAGATGGAATCTGGTTGACTCTTGGCACGGAATGCCTTTACCAAAGAAAGTAACAGCAGGATTAAAATAACCCAACGCAACAAATTATGTAAGTGCAATAAACCTGTTTGCATAACAATAGTTTTTTGGAAAGTTACAGAAATCTAATGACAATGGAGAAAGGATTCTTTAATCCACCCAATCTGCTACAAAAAGATTGGTATCGCGAGTGC
>DAIMYK010000186.1:0-4336 GCA_036734525.1 Sediminibacterium sp.
AAATGATGAGTTTTTACATACGAAGATTTTCATAAAATAAAACAATAAACATGCAACAAAACGAATAGTAAATACTAAATAAAGGTTTAAACTTCATTTTCACCGAAATGGATACCGGTGTTTACACCAATTCCAGGAGGGTGATTTCCGGGAGAATACCTACCCTACCCGGGTAACCGATAAAACCGAAACCGCGGTTGACATATAATCGCTGGTTGCCTTCCTCATACAACCCCGCCCATTGTTTGTACATCCATTGCACGGGACTCCATTTGAAGAATGGGTTTTCCATTCCGAATTGCATGCCGTGGGTATGACCTGATAACATCAGATCGACATCAGGGTATTCGGTTCTTACCTGCGCATCCCAGTGACTGGGGTCATGGCTCATTAATATCTTAAAAGGTATTTGCTCAGTGCCGCTATAAGCATGCTGCATTTTTCCATACTTGGGAAATCTTCCTTTGGCGCCCCAGTTCTCAATTCCCAACAGGGCAATTTTTTCTCCTCCCTTTTCAAGTACCACATGTTCGTTCATCAGCAGGCGCCAACCCATGCCGGCATGAATTTGTTGCAAGGTTGCTAAATTGTTTTGTTTGGCTTCATAAGATGGCCAGGCTACGTAATCACCATAATCATGGTTGCCTAAGATGCTGTAGACACCCAATGGAGCCTGTAAGCGGGAAAAAATATCTGTCCAACCGTCCATCTCGCTCGCCTTGTTGTTGACCAGGTCACCGGTAAACAGTACCAGGTCTGGTTTTTGTTGCTGTATCAATTGTATGCCTGCTTCCACTGCTTTTTTGTCCTGCAAACTTCCAATATGGATGTCGCTGATGTGTACAATTTTCAAGCCCTTGAAGGCGGCAGGCAGGTTGTTATAAGCCTGTGGTATGCGTTTTAGCTGGTAGTTGTATTTATTCCTAAAACCAAACAATAAGCTTCCAAACAAGGTTCCGCCCAGTCCGAGTCCGACCCAGCTCAGGAAGACAGATCTTGGTATGCGCAGGCTGCCCGATTCCAATTCCTGTGCACCGCTGGAGAAAAACCGGAGTACGAGCCAGTTGACACCCCGGCGAATATCATCTGTTAAAAAGACCAGGGAGGCGATCAATTTTGAAAGGAATAGACCTACCAGCAGGGCAAAAACATAATTGCGAAAGAAGGGGGAATCCTGTAAAAAACCGGCATAAGGGAATACCAGTACCATCAACATAGCGAGACCTGCCAATACCCAATGTATGGAAAACACCCAGAGACGAGCTCTTTCTGACTGGTTTTGGGTAACGGTTTTCAATGACTGAAAAACATACCAGTCCAGCAAAAGCATGATAACTGCCAGGATCCACCAAAAAGTAGGGTTTCGCATTTTTTCAATTAGTTATAGCTACAACCATGCTGAAAGCCAATGGTTCAAATGGCCTCAAAATTAACGAGTCTAGTCCCAAACTGACCGTTTTTTGGGTTAAACGGAAAACTGGAGGGATGGAATAAGTGGTGTATGGTAAGTGTGGATTTTTCTTCCCTTCCGGATGACCCTTAAATTGTAAATTTGGCAGTTTTATGGGTAAAATGCCAATATAATTGGCGTACATTACAATACCTTTGGTGCCGTTCAGATTGATACTGTGAAAGCAGAAAAGGTGTTGAAAGAAAACCAACTACAGTGGCCGTAACCCTCACCCGGTTGGGCATGAATTTGTAAAAAAGAAGACTAAAAGGATATTGTGAACTTATGGCAAGAATCATTGGAATAGCGAATCAAAAAGGTGGTGTTGGAAAAACGACGACAGCCATCAACCTGGCAGCCAGTCTGGCGGTTCTGGAATACAAAACATTGTTGGTGGATGCCGACCCACAGGCCAACAGCACCACCGGTGTTGGATTTGACCTGCACAACGTAACCAGCAGTTTGTACGATTGCATGGTCAATAACCTCCCGGCTACCGATGTTATATTGACTACTGAGGTTCCCAACTTGCATTTGATACCATCGCACATTGATCTGGTAGGTGCTGAACTGGAAATGATCAATTATCCCAATCGCGAGAATGTGATCAAAAATATTCTTGAGCCTGTTGCTGACCGTTATGACTTTATAGTGATTGATTGCTCCCCTTCTCTGGGACTGATAACGGTTAATTGTCTGGTAGCCGCTAGCAGTGTGATAGTACCGGTACAATGTGAATTCTTTGCCCTGGAAGGACTGGGTAAATTATTGAATACCATAAAAATTATTCAGAGCAGATTGAACCCTGAATTACAAATTGAGGGCATCCTGATGACCATGTACGATGGTCGGCTTAGACTGGGCAATCAGGTGATCAGCGAAATTCGCCGTCATTTTGATGACATGGTTTTTCAAACAATCATCCACCGCAATGCTCGACTGAGTGAGGCCCCCAGTGCAGGCAAGCCGGTTATTTTATTTGATGCAGAAAGCAAGGGAACGCTGAACTACCTGAACCTGACGAAAGAAATTCTGCAAAAGAACGGTTATACCAGAATCAGCAATGAAGAGCGCGTTATCCGTTAGTGAAGAGCACTCATTTTTTAAACAAGTTTATTATGGCAACACCTAAAAATAACAAAGAATTGATTGGTAAAGGACTGCGTTCCCTTCTTGACAATATTCATACTGAAATGAAAACGGGTGAGGGGAACCTGAAAGCTGAAGTCGTGAACAAGGCCACTCAATCGGTTCGTATTCCTGTCAGCGATATTATCATCAACCCCAAACAACCCCGCAAAGATTTCAATGAAACAGCCTTGCAGGAACTGGCGGAATCACTGAAGAGACATGATGTGATCCAACCCCTGACCGTTTCCAAACTCAGCAATGGGAAATACCAATTGGTTGCCGGTGAGAGAAGATGGCGGGCTTCACAAATTGCCGGCCTGAAAGATGTTCCTGTATATGTGCGCCAATCGAATGACAAAGAATTACTGGAATTGGCATTGCTGGAAAACCTGCAACGCGAGAACCTCAATCCCATGGAAATTGCCTTCAGTTATCAGCGAATGATGGATGAGTTGAATTACACCCAGGAGGAAGTGGCTAAGAGCATGGGCAAGGAAAGGAGTACTGTTTCCAATTATATACGTCTGCTCAAACTTCCCCCTGATATACAACAGGCGGTAAGACAGGGCAAGATCAGTTTCGGACATGCCCGGGCACTGATCAATATAGACACCGTGGATCGTCAATTGATGGCATTTCATCAAATAATTGATAAAGGATTGAGTGTAAGACAAACTGAGGCCTGGGTAAAAAGTCAGTACAAGGTGAAGTCCGGCACCAATTCTTCCCAACCCAAGGGTTTACCGCCGGCGTACAGAAAAATTGAAGATGCTTTGTCATCTCAATTCAGCACCAAAGCAAAATTGGTGCACCATTCTAAGGGACATGGCAGTATCACACTACCCTACTATTCTCTGGATGGTTTGAATAAATTACTGAAAGACCTGCACATCACCATTAGTTAAGCCTGGGCCATGCGTTCAACTGTCTGCCTGCTGCTATTTTTCTTTTTGATGAACGGTTCTCTGTTCTCGCAAAACCAGGGAACAGTTGTAATGGACAGTGAACTGACATAGAGTAAGGGTAATGACAGTGTTCGCAAGCATGATCCAAAAATTGCTACCCGAAGGTCAGCCATTCTTCCCGGCTGGGGACAGGCATACAACAAACAATACTGGAAAATTCCGCTGGCATACGGCATCATTGCAGTTCCTGTTGGCACTTTCATCTACAACAACAACTATTATAAGAAGATGAAATTTGCCTATGAAGCTCGCTATAAACAGTCGCAGGGAGACCCCAGCGATGTTCCATTTATAGACCCCGAATTGACGGGACTCACCATTGATAACCTGATCAACTACCGCAATGCCTATCGCCGCGATCGGGATTATTCTGTATTGTTTTTCCTGCTTGCCTGGGGATTTCAGGTATTGGATGCCACCGTTTTTGCGCACCTCAAACAATTTGATGTAAGCAACAACCTAAGTATGCAGATGAGGCCGCAACTCGATCCTATCACCCGCAATACAGGCTTTACACTCAGTTTTCAGCTAAAAGGCAAATCAAATAGAACAGCAGAAGCGCGATAAGTTATTACTTATGAAAATTGCACTAATTGGTTATGGGAAAATGGGCAAGGCCATCGAAGCAGCCGGAAAAGAAGCAGGATATATTTTTCCATTGATCATTGATGTCAGCAATCGTGATGAACTCACCAAAGAAAATCTACAAAAGGTAGATGCTGCCATAGAATTTACGGGTCCCCACAGTGCCGTTGAAAATATTAAATCCTTCCTCGCTGCATGCTTTCCG
>DAIMYK010000187.1:0-4294 GCA_036734525.1 Sediminibacterium sp.
TTTTCAGGTCTTTCTTCTGATTCATCACTTTCAAAAAATAGGTGGCACTTGGCAAATGACCCATATGAATCATCTCGGTTGTGCTTTCTACTTTTTTGTTTTCCAATAATTTTCCATTCATACTAAAAAGTTGAAAATTCAAATTTGCCATCTCAAGCTCCCCAATGCTAAGCGCCAGATAATCGGCTGTCGGATTGGGATAGACCTGTAATTGCAGACTAATTTGCTGATCTTCAACCCCTGAAACAATAGATACTTCGTAAGGCTGTTGGACACCCTGTGCCACTGAACCTGCGGCCGCTGTGTTGGTTGTATATACCACCTGCCCTACGCTGAATGTAGCGGAACCACCGCTACCAGAAGCGTCGCCACCAGAGGTAACAACCGCTTGTTGTGCATGTGCAGTTAGTACAAGTCCCAAAAACCATGCACTTAACTTCACTTTTTTTAGTTTCATTTTTGACTCGTTTTATTGTTGAATTCGGTCTGGGTACGCATTCAGCCATCAGGCTAACGAACTCATGGAAGTTGCTAAGCCTTGTAGCATCCTGCTGATTGATGATACAAAGTTGGGGGCGGATCCGATGCGAATACCTGAATTACTGTTCTGCGGAATAGGAAAGTTTTTTAACGGCGTCTGTAACCATTCATCAATTGAAAGCGACCGTTTATGCCCTATGAAAGAGCCTTTTACATGGATTTAAGCACATCCTCCTTTCTTCTCCTGGATACTTCTATTCGGGAATTATCCCTAAGTACGAGGAAGCCATCATGATCCAGAAAGGAAATGAACAGCCGATTGACCATGTGTGATTTGTGAGAGCGTATGAACCCATACGGCTCCAAAAGGTCGGCGTATTCACCTAATCCTTTGGATGCCATAAATCGCTTACCCCCGGCCAGGTGAATTTGTGTATAACTACCAAGCGCTTCCAATCTGATAATTTCGGATGGTTGAAAAAAGTGTACTCCTTCCTTTGTTGGAACGGCAAGCCTAAATTGAGAGGGATTTTCAGCTTTTAAGTTATTCAGCACATTGCGTAGTTGTTCTGGTTGAAAAACCAGCTCATCCAGAGTTGTTGGGTACAGTTGTGCGGCAGCAATGAGTTCCCGAGGGTCCACCGGTTTGAGCAAATAGTCGAAAGCACTGAAACGAATGGCTTGCAAAGCATACTCGCTGAATGCAGTGGTGAAAATGACTTTAAAGCGTCGAAAACGAATCTTCTCCAGCACATCAAATCCATTCAGATGTGGCATCCGGATATCAAGGAAAACCAGATCCGGTTCCAGTTCATGTATCATCGGTGCAGCTTCACGGGAATCATTGCATACCCAGATACGCTCAATTTCCGGCACAAAACGCTCAATCATGATCTGGAGAATTCCGGAAGCACGAGGTTCATCGTCTATGATAAGAGCCTTAAACATAAATAAATCTCATTGTTAAGGTATGATGCAATGGTTATGAGATGGTTATTTTGACACATGTACCAGTGGGCGTACCATCTTCTGATACCAGGTCAATGATGTCGAGTGTGTTTTTTTGGCCATTGCGACTGCTCAGTACTTGCAGACGTTCCGCGCTACTGCTAACGCCTTTACCCGTATGACCTCCAATTTTTTTAACTTTTTGGGCAGCTTCTCTACCTATTCCATTGTCTTCAATAGTACAAATGAGGTTGTCGTTATTATTTGTTTCAAAACGTACACGCAAACGCCGCATACCTTCCTTGTGAAGCAACCCATGCCAGATGGCATTTTCCACAAATGGCTGTATGAGCAATGTAGGTAATGTATATTCGTCCTGGTCCAACCCGGGTTCACACTCAATCAGATATTCAAAAGTGTCGTAGAATCTCAAGGACTCAAGTTCAAGATAGAGCTCGAGTATACCTATCTCCTCCCTCAAGCTTATCAACTCGCGATCGCTGTGTAACAATATCATACGCAGCAGCTTCGAAAATTTGGATAAATATATGGAGGCGCCATCGGTGTTGCCGGTCACTATCAGCTCCTGGATTGAGTTAAGCGCATTAAAAAGAAAATGCGGATTCATTTGCAGCCGCAAACTTTGCAACTTCGCCTCTGCGGCTTCCAGTTCGTATTGTAAAGCTGAGGTTTTATGTTTTTCCAGTTCAAGTGTCTGCTGTTGTCGCTTTTTCAAGGCATTTTCCCGGCGTCTGAAAATAAGATAAACCAACCAAAAGAACATTAGCAACATACCTGCCGTAAAAGCAGGGTATTGCCAAAATTCAGGTAAAATGCGAAAGTCAATCGGATCTGACGCATACCAAAGTCCTCCTTCTACACTTGCCGCGACCTCCAATTGATAGCTGCCAGGCCGCAGGTCTGTCAAACGTATCATATGGCTTCCTCCAGTATTGATCCACGGACTATGCTGTCCTAAACGGTACCGATATTGTAGTTTTCCAGCATTATTATAATATGGAACAACCACTTCAACGGTTAGGGTGTTTTGACCTGCCTCGAACACGAGATCACTCCCGGGATTCCAGATAATGCTGTCCCCATTGCCAATGGAGAGGGTTTGTAAATCTACAACCAGCGTTCTGGCTTCCAGTGGGATTTGCTCCGGATAAAAATAATTGATCCCGTTTCGTCCACCGAGAAACAGCAATCCGTTACTCGCCTGCAACATAGAGAAGGGGAAATACACTGTGCTTTGGATATTATCAGCAAAATCAAAGTGTCGGAATCTTTTTAATTGGTTATCCATTAAATAAAGTCCCTTATCCGTGCCAAACCAATATCGCTGCAGATTATCCCGGTGAATAAGGATGGTTGACACATTTTCGAGGGCCCCCTCTACCTTCGACCAGGTGCCCCTATCATAGGCAGTCGAAAACGTACGCAGCACATTAGACGTACCGATCAACATTTCATTCTCGGCCCGCTGGAAAATGGATACCACCTGCGCATCATGGGATGCTATTTTAAACAAATAGCGGTATTCGCGATCAAGTACCGTAATGCCGGCTTCCGTTGAAATCCAGATTCTTCCAAAGGAGTCCTGAAAGGCTATCTGAATATTCCCCTTACTTCCAGGGAATTGCATGCATTCGAGCCGGTAAGTTTTTCGATGCAACAGATAGGCCTGTCCCCTGCCGCAAACAAGGAAATTGCCATCATTGAGCGGATAGATGCCATGAATAAATTCCTGGTCCATCTTTACACGTACAGAATCACTGTCAAAACGTGGTCGCCGAAAACGATCAGACAGTGGGTCATACAGCCACATGCCTTTTAATGTTGGCCCGAGTATAATGTAATTACCGTCGCAGGCCATTCCCCGTACACTAATATGACTCAGGCGATCAGAAGCATCATCCTCTGGTGGATGAATTTCAATCTGGCCTGTTTTTATATCGAGTTTGTTAAACCCATTGAATCCACCAAACCAAATATTACCCAATTTATCTTCCGCAAAACCGATAACCCGGTTACTCCAGCTTTGGGCTGGGTCATCAGAAAAATTCCGTAGCAACCCGATGGAGTTCCTGATAGAACTAAAAGCGATTATGCTGGATGAATTATGAGCCCAAAAGGTACCGTCCTCATCCCTGAAAACCCGTACAAGTGCTTCAGAAAGTCCAATGGGTTTGCCTTCTGAAAAAATTCGGTGCCGGATAAAGCGATCGCTCCGAAGGTCATATGTGCAGGCTCCGAACCGCGTTGTTACCATGTATAAACTGTCACTTATTCGCTCAGCATCCATAAGTGTTATCCGATGCTGGTTGTCGCTTAATTGGTATTCAAGAGCATCAATGGAGATCGATTTTCCTTTGCTAAAATCCAACCAATAGGAATGTCCATCATAATAAGATACTACCGCCAAATCGGGCGTAAGCGCACAAATTGTTGAATATGGTTTTGTTCTGGGTATCGTCCTGTATTGTCCGGTTGCTAGGTTAGTAGCGAAATAACAGTCTTTACCCGGGTAAAAAACGGTGGCGCCGCAAGTATCCATTCGATTGTAGCCGGGGCTGAAAGTAGGAACAGGCATTGATCCGGCAATCGAATAAAATGCTTGTGCTTTCTCATCCCAGGTAAAAAATCCTTTTTTGGATACGATACAAAATGGTTGCCCGTACAACTGAAATATCATGAATGGCTGACCCACGGTAAGCGTATCAAAGGCAAATTCTTTGAAACCCCAATGATCAGTATCTGAACGCCATATCTTCTGTCCAGACAATACCCAGATTCTGTTTTCCCGATCACAAAGCGCCTGGGACACATTTTGCTCAAAATGATATTTATATACATTTCTGCC
>DAIMYK010000188.1:0-4286 GCA_036734525.1 Sediminibacterium sp.
GTAAGGTCACAATGGATGCACGCTTCGATCACTCCACCATCCATACAGATGATCTGGCATATTTCGCCCCCGAGTTAAAAGATCTGCATACTTCCTTGGTGGTGAGTGGAAATTTCTTGGGCACTGTGGAAGATTATAAAGTGAATCAGCTTAAGGCAGCTGCAGGAAAAAAGACCTTATTAACCGGAAATCTTGAAATGAAAGGATTACCGGACTGGGATAAGACGAAATTCAAATTATCGAATGGCTTACTGCGAACGGATGCCTATGATCTTGGCTTGTTTTTTCCTGATCTGAAAGACGTAAAAGAACCCAACCTCCATACGCTGGGTGAAATAATCTACCGTGGAAATTTTTCCGGAGACAAGGGGAAATATATTTCATCGGGATCGATTGCCACCCGACAGGGTGGATTGGTTGCGGATATGCAACTGACCTTGCCTGCCAAGGGTGAACCTATGTACAAAGGGAAACTGGAGACAGTGCGTTTCAATGTAGGTCGTTTGTTGGGAGACAGCAATCTGGGTGCAGTATCCTTCAAAGGGAAAATAGATGGCAGCAGTTTTTCTTTTAATAAACTAAAGACTGCGCTGACTGGTGAGATAGCTTCTCTGGAATACAATGGATATACTTATTCCAACATAGAGGTCAATGGTACAATACAAAGACGCTATTTTAACAGTGAATTAAAAATCAATGACCCGAATATCGACCTCACGAGTTCCATGGAAATTGATTTTACAGGAAATCTACCCCGCATCAACGCTGTGGGTGATCTGGTCCATTCTGACTTACAAGCCCTGCATTTCACCAATCGTCCTTTGCAGGTAACCGGATTGCTCGACCTCAACTTTACAGGATCCAACATTGACAATTTTACCGGTTCGGCAAAGTTCTTGAATGCTGCCCTGAAAGACGACAAGGTAAAATTGCAATTCGACTCGCTGAATCTTCAGGCAAGCAATGCCGACTCCATCAAATTGATACACCTGAGCAGCAATGAATTCGATGGTACTGTTCTGGGTAAATTCAGCATCCTGGACCTGCCCTCCGGTATTTTAAGTTTTCTTTCGAATTATTATCCTGCTTACATACAAAAGCCAAAAGCGATACCGCTGAATCAGCAATTCAGTTTTGTACTCAATACCAGAAACAATTTCGAGCCCTACATCAAATTGTTAGTTCCCGGCAGCGGTGGATTCAACAACGTAGTGGTTTCCGGTTCTGTAGATACAAGGATGAAAAAAATTCGCATGGATGCCCGTGTACCCTATGGGATTATCAATGGCATCAGTTTTTCCGGATTTGATCTATTTGGTAATGGAAACAAAGATACCCTGACGGCTCTGGCTTCCATCAACAGCATACAGCTCAATGACAGCATCCATCTACCTAATACGAAACTTAAGATCACCTCACACAATGACCACAGTGTGGTCTCACTCAGAACCAGCGCAGACATAACACTCAATGATGCCGATATACAGGCAGATGTTTATACCCTGACAGATGGGATCCGCGTAAAATTCCGGCCGAGCTCTTTTGTGCTGAATGAGAAAAAATGGAACATAGAAAAAGATGGAAACTTCTCCGTTCGCAACAAAGAAGTGTTTGCCCAGAACATCCGCTTTACCCAGGGATTTCAGGAAATATCCATTCAGACAGATGAGAAAGACGGACACACCAATAACCTGGCTGTTCAACTCAACAATGTAATACTTGGTGACCTCAGTTCCCTGTTTTTTCAAGATCCCCGCATTGAAGGAATCACGCGCGGAAGTATTTACCTCAATGACTTCTTCCAACGTTTTCACGCAGAGGCCCAGTTAACCGCCGAGCAATTTCGCTTGAATGACGATTCTGTGGGACAGGTAAATATCAACGCAGCTTACGATCAGCTTACCGGTAAAATTCCTTTCTCCGTCAGTTCACCCAATCCGGACTACCGCTTTGCTGCCAGCGGCAATTACAACCTGAAAGACAGCAGCGGAAATGCATTGTTCACAGAGATAGATGTATCAGATACCAAAATTGACTTCCTCCGCTATTTTCTCTCAGACCTATTCTCAGATATGCGAGGAAAAGCCCAGGGAAAATTGATTGTTCGGGGCGACCCTACTTCACCCGACCTGCTGGGAGACATACGATTGATCAATGCGGGACTTAAAGTTAATTACACCCAGGTTTATTATACAATCGATACTGCTACCATTAGTTTTACAGAGGAGGGTATTGACTTCCACAGATTTACCATCCGGGACCAATACAATCAGCAGGGCATAGTATCGGGGAAACTATTGGAGAAAGGATTCAGCAACCTTTTCTTCGATCTGGAAATTGCCACCAACAAAATGCTGTTGCTGGATACCAAGGCGACGGATAACAGTCTTTTCTATGGTAATGCAATTGGCAAAGCCACGCTGAAACTAAAAGGACCTGAGAGCAAGTGCGTGTTATCTCTTGTGGCAGAATCAAATGATAGTTCGCATATCTATATTCCCAACTCGGTTAGCAGAGAAAGTGGCACTGCAGACTTCATTGTCTTCCGGGATTATGGAACAGAACTGGTTCCGGAAAAACCAAAAAGCAATTTCAACCTGAGTATGGACCTGGACATTACAGCAACCAATCAGGTGAACATCGATGTGATATTGGACGAACTTACCGGTGATGTTATTAAGGCTGTGGGCAATGGCAAGTTAAAGATCCGTACAGGGTTCAATGAGCCACTAACAATTAGGGGAAGGTATAATATCGAAAGAGGAAATTATGATTTCAATTTCCAGTCCATCGTAAAAAAACCTTTTGTGTTGATGCCGGATGCAGGCAACTACATTGAATGGACCGGAGATCCCTACAAAGCCGACTTACAAATTGATGCCCAGTATCTGGCAGAGCGGGTAAGTTTAAGTGACCTGGTGAGTTCATTGAACATGAGTGGAACAGTTAAGGGATACAGGGGTGACGTATATGTTATCGCCATGTTGAGGAATCAGTTGAGTGCTCCGGATATTCGATTCAAAATCGATTTTCCGCAGGGTAGTCCGGTAAAAACAGACAATGAATTCAATGCATTCCTGAAACGACTGGAAAGAGATCAGAATGAAATTCTGAAGCAGGTGGCATTCTTAATTGCACTGAATAGTTTTGCGCCCGCTGATGTGAATGCAGGAGGTACCAATCCATATTCCATCACATCTTTGGTAGGAAATACCATCAGTCAGGCGGTGACCCGTGCGGTGAACAAAATATTTTCCAATTTCCTCTACTCCGTGTTTAAAGACAAGAGTCTTCGTTTCGATATGGGCAGCAGCGTTTACAGCAGCAGCAGTCTAAGTACTCCCGGTGCCGGTGTAACGACCGATAACCGCCTCGACAGAACCAGGGTCGATCTTCGGTTAGCTTATGCCTTCAACAATGACAACATAATTGTAACCGTGGGAAGTGATATCGACATCAATTTAGGATCAGCTGCTTCCGTACAAAGCAGCAATACCCAATGGTTACCGAATTTGAATATTGAATTTGTTTTATCGAAGGACAGAAAACTGCGTTTGATTATATTCAATAAGACAACATTGGATGTTAGCTTTGGTCGCAGGAACCGACAGGGCATCAGTATATCTTATAGAAAAGATTTTGATAAGCTGGTAGCAGATAAGCCAAGGGAAATAACCGCTCCTCCCCCACCTGAAAATGGAAAATAATTCAGTCTGATTTTATAGATGCTTGTGGGTAAGTAGCCATCTGATGGCAAGTTCATACCCCTTTAAACCCAATCCGGTAATTGTTCCGGCAGCTTTTGCAGAGACATAGCTCAACTTCCTGAATTCTTCGCGTGCCTGCACATTGCTGATATGCACTTCAACAACGGGAATTTGAATGGCTGCAACTGCATCTCCTATGGCAACGGATGTGTGGGTGTAGGCTGCAGGGTTGAGTACAATACCCTGGCAGGTCTTAGATGCTTCCTGCAGTGCAGTTACCAGTTCACCCTCAATGTTGGACTGAAAATAGGTGATTTCAGTGCCGGGAAAATCAGTACGCAGCTGAACAATAAAGTCATCAAAACTTTGTTGACCGTAAATTCCCGGCTCCCGTTGTCCCAATAAATTCAGGTTAGGGCCGTTGATGATGGCAATCTTCATACCATGATTTTTACGAAGATAATAAAAATGATGTCCGGCTCAAGAGTAACTACGTCCTTCTGCTCTTTGCTGATAATGATTGGAGGAGGAATAATCACTTCAACCCTCCCTGCAGAATCATGCCTGCTGAATCATCCC
>DAIMYK010000189.1:0-4241 GCA_036734525.1 Sediminibacterium sp.
AAAAAGAGCCCTGGATGTTTGCAAAACAGATTGATGCCAACGGAGGTGTTGTAGCGGAAGCACAGGCAAGTATTGATAACACTTTACACATCGCCTTACAGGTTTGTGCCAACCTGGCGATTTTTTTACATCCCTTCCTGCCTTTTACGGCTAAAAAGATTTGTTACTAGTTAAAGGTTGTTGACAGGATGCTTGTATGGGAAAATGCAGGCAAGACCAAATTGCTGAGTACCGGCTATTCTCTCCGACCTCCTGAATTGTTATTCAGAAAAATTGAGGATGAAGAAATTACTAACCAGTTGAATAAATTGCATGCTGCCATGACTGAAACTACGCAGACAAACAAGGATGAGGCAACCCCTGCTGCTTTTGCACCATTGAAAGAGAGTATTGTGTACGAAGATTTTGCCAAATTAGATTTACGCAACGGGAAAATCATTGCAGCTGAAAAAGTAGAAAAAGCAGATAAATTATTGAAGTTGACAGTAGATCTTGGTTTTGAAACCCGCACCATTGTATCTGGCATAGCCCAGCATTTTAGTCCGGAAGCGATCATTGGAAAACAAGTGACTGTTGTAGCGAATCTTTTGCCCAGAAAGATGCGCGGTATAGAAAGCAATGGCATGATTTTAATGGCAGAAGATTTGCAAGGAAAATTGCATTTCATTCATCCGGAAGTCGAGGTATCACCTGGGTCAGCAATTAACTGATCTATTAAACGAGGTTATCGAGATTAGCTAGTCTTATCATAGCTTATACATTCCTTCAATTCCTTTTCAGAATACGCATACCCATATTGCTTCAATACATCATCGGGCACACCATTCCATTGATTGGGTACATTACCCTTGTAGTCCAGATCTTTTACGCCCATTTCTGAGGTATAAAAACCTGTTGTCACCAGATCGCGCATCAAATTGAAGAAGGATACTCCCTGCTTCATTTCGGGTGATGCCTTCTCCGGGTAAGCAATCAGATCGACCAATGCCAGCCGCTGTTGATCGGTGATATCGGCAAAAGATTTTTCATGGCGCTTTACACTCAACATATCGAGCCAGCGTAAGCCTCCGCGCAAAGGCGTCTGGTGCTCGGGCATATCTTTTACTATGAACTCAATGAATTCGGGCACTTTCGCTTGAGATGCACTTCCACTCACCGCATCAGCAGGAATAATGATGTCACTCAACAAAGTGATCACCTTCATTTCATGCGGCGTGAAAAATGTTTCACCGGCACCGAGCTTAGACTGATAGTCTTTTTCCTCTTGCATCCGATCGGCTAAAGCCGCCACATCGGGGAGTGTACCGGTTTCTTTTTTGCCGGTTTCCTTACAAGCTTCCACCAGCACCCCGGTGCCCGCAGCACCTATCAATAATGTCTTAATCGATTTCCTTCTGTCCATAATGAGCTATTAATAATGATCAGAGATTTTGTTTTTTCATTTCATCGATGATGTACTCGGAAGTTCTCATGGAAAGTGCCAGGATCGTCCAGGTAATGTTCTTATCTGCCTGGGAAACAAACTGACTTCCATCTACACAGAACAAAGTTTTGCAATCATGCGCCTGGCTCCATTTATTCAGGGCAGATGTTTTGCGGTCAGCGCCCATCCGACCCGTACCGGCTTCATGGATAATATTACCGGGATTGCAGAGACCATAATTATTGTCCGCATTGTCATCCCCTCCCCAGGTAATTACTGCACCCATGTTGTGAAGGATCTCCTTAAAGGTCTCCTTCATGTGTTTGGCTTGCTTGATCTCATAGTCGGAATGTTTGGTATGAAAACGCAGCACCGGAATACCATATTTATCGACCACATTGGGATCGATCTCACAATAGTTTTTAATATCCGGAACGGCTTCCCCTCTTCCTGCCATTCCTACCCCGGCACCATAAAAGAAACGTACATCTTCCTTCAAAGAAGCACCATAGCCTCCTGCTGGCTTGGTTTTACCATTGATCTGGTATTTCCCATTTAAGCCCTGCATGCCGAATCCAAAGCCATAAGCCGGCTGAGACATACCACCCCAATACTCAATGTGATATCCGCGGGGGAAATCCAACTTTTTATTATCCAGCCACCAGGGGGTGTACACATGCATGCCACCTACACCATCTTCATTGTAGCGCTTCCGACCAAACAACTGCGGCAGCACACCACCGATCGCGGCACCGGTAGAGTCATGCAGATATTTTCCCACTACTTTGCTGTCTTGGGCCAATCCATTCGGGTGGCGGGTTGATTTTGAATTCAACAACAATCGAGCGGTCTCACAGGTACTGGCAGCGAGTATCACCACCCGCCCGGAAACCTGGTATTCTGCCCCATCGGTTTTTTTGATGAAAGAGACACCTGTTGCCAACCCTTCACTGTTGGTGATTACTTCCCTCGCCATGGCATCTGTGATGAGATCAATATTTCCCGTCATTACAGCCGGCTTGACCAAAACAGATGAAGATGAAAAGTCTCCATATACCTTACAACTTCTGTTGCACTGTGCACAATAGAAACAAGCGCCACGCTCGTTGTTGATGGGCTTGGTTAAAATGGATAGCCTGGAAGGAATCACCGGTATACCCATGCCGGTAGCCGTTTTCTTGATCATTAATTCATGCAACCGGGGCTTGGGTGGCGGCAGGAATATACCATCCGGATCATTGGGCAACCCCTCATTGGAACCGAACACACCAATCAACTGGTCTATTTTATCGTAATAAGGTTTTACATCCTCATAACCTATGGGCCAGTCATCTCCGAGTCCGTCGATACTGCGTCTTTTAAAATCTTTGGGTCCAAACCTTAGGGAAATTCTTCCCCAGTGATTGGTACGACCACCCACCATACGTGCCCGCCACCAATCCCATTTATCACTACCCTCTTTCATTGTATAGGGTTCCCCATCTATCTGCCATCCCCAGAAACAACCATCAAAATCCCCAAAGGGACGAAACTTGGTACTGGCCCCGCGACGTGGAGATTCCCAGGGATTTTTCATCTGTGATGAATGAATCGCCGGGTCATAGTTGGGGCCCGCCTCAATCAAACATACTTTCAGTCCGGCCTTAGCCAAAACATAGGCAGCCATACCACCACCTGCTCCGGAACCTACGATGACCGCATCGTACTTCTTTACCTCTTTTTTGATTTGAAAATCACCCATTTTAATTGACAGTTAATGTGCTAAAAATAGGGTATGAATGTAATTAATTTAGAGCTTCCCTAATGATTTTTTTTATCATATAGACGGCAAAATGACCTCTCCTTCAACATAAGGTCAGCCCGGCGCTCAAAAACCAAGGTACAATCAACGGGTATTGCGATTTTTTGCCCATTTTTGCAATAACACCTATCTTACAGTTGCATGAACAAAAGAATTTACCAGTTACTGACAAGCCAACGACAGGCTGGGAAAAAGTCTTTTGCTGTATTAATAGACCCCGATAAAGCCGATGAAGCTACGCTGGACCGGCTCATAGAGAAGGCCCTGAACTGTAAGGTGGATCATTTTTTTGTAGGGGGAAGTCTGGTCATTTCCAATCGACTGGATAGCTGTATTCAACAGATAAAAACCCAGTGTTCCATTCCCGTAACCCTGTTTCCGGGATCACCCTCCCAGATCAGCTCCTATGCAGACGCCTTGCTCTATTTATCCCTGATCTCAGGTCGCAATGCCGAATTGCTCATCGGACAACACGTGATCAGTGCCCCTTTTGTGAAGAAGAGCGGACTGGAAATCATTCCTACAGGGTATATGGTGATTGATGGGGGTGCTCCAACCACAGTCTCCTATATTTCCAATGCCAATCCCATTCCAGCAGATAAAGATGATATAGCCATGTGTACTGCCATGGCAGGAGAGATGCTGGGTTTGAAACTGATATACATGGATGCCGGAAGCGGAGCAAGAAAGCCGATAACCGAGTCGATGATTGCTCAGGTGGCAGCGCAAATTTCCATCCCTCTCATCATCGGAGGAGGTATTACGGACCCCGAAAAAGCTTATCTCAATTGTAAAGCTGGTGCTGATGTTATTGTGGTGGGTAATGCCATCGAAAAAGATGTGTCTCTTATGACTGAAATCAGTTCCGCCATTCACAGTGTTTCAGTGCGGGTAGAATAAATTTCATCTTCTTTATTATCAACGCAACTGTCCGGTATCTACCCGAGAAGGGGTGTCTTTCCCACTAATGATCGTTCCAGCACTTATCGCAATTGAACGTATGATGCGTGCCATATT
>DAIMYK010000190.1:0-4241 GCA_036734525.1 Sediminibacterium sp.
GGAGCGGTATGGGGTAGTGACTTTTGATGAGCAGCAGCGGGCTATTTCCATTGAAGAAAAACCTGCAAAGCCTTCTTCCAATTATGCGGTGCCGGGACTTTACTTTTACGATTATTCGGTAGTAGGAATCGCTAAAAATATACAACCTTCTCCCCGCGGAGAGTATGAGATCACTGATGTGAACAGAGTTTATTTGCAGCAGGGAAAATTACGGGTAGGAATAATGAATCGAGGAACTGCCTGGCTCGATACCGGAACTTTTGACTCCCTCAGCGATGCCAGTGAATTTGTTCGGGTGATTGAAAAGCGACAGAGTCAAAAAATCGGCTGTATTGAAGAGGTTGCCTACCGCATGGGCTTTATTTCCCGCGAACAGTTGATGGAATTGGCAGACCGATATGCCAAGAGCGGATACGGTGATTATCTGAGACGGATTAAATAATGCGTTCATTTCCAGCGGGTTATTCAAAAGATTTTTTTCTCGTTTTTTTACACTAAACAATTTTGGGTGGCTTGTGTTATAAGTCACATGAATACCTTTACCATCAAGGATCTGGAGAATTTGTCGGGTATCAAAGCCCACACGATAAGGATTTGGGAGCAGCGGTACGGGTTACTCTCTCCGCAGCGTTCCAAAACCAATATCCGCCATTACTCCAATGTTGAGCTCAAAGCCATCCTCAACATTGCACTCCTTAATAAGTATGGCTACAAGATTTCCCGCATCGACAAGATGACACCGGAAGAGATGCAGCAAAAAATTGCTATGCTCTCCCAGTCTGAGGCACAGCAGGAAAAATTGATCAATGATCTGGTAGGAGCTATGGTTGATGCCAACATCGACCATTTCGAATCCTTACTGGAAGAACATATCCGGGCAAAAGGTGTCGAGAAAGCCATCCTCAAAACAATTTTTCCCTTCCTGGAGAAAGTAGGTATTCTTTGGCTCACCAATCATATCAATCCCGCACAGGAACACCTCGCCACCAATGTGATTCGTCAAAAGCTGATACTTGGCATTGAGGGCCTGCGCATGGTTCCTGAAAATAGAAATCCGATTCTGTTGTTCCTCCCCGAAGGGGAGCACCATGAAGTAGGATTGCTTTTCCTACATTATCTTTTGAAGTCAAAGGGACACAAGGTTTATTATCTGGGTGCCAATGTTCCACTTAAAGATGTGGAGTTCATCGTCAATGCAAAAAATATTCCGGTGTTGTTTACACACCTGACTTCTGTTGCACCAAATTTTAATTTTGAGAAGTTTACCATCAATGCCCACAATCGAATGCCCGACAGGCGCATCATGATTTCCGGTCTGGTGGCACAAAACTATACCAAGAAGCTACCTCCCAGCATACATATATGCAAGTCACTGCATGAAGTAATGGATTTCTTTGGTATTCCCCGCAACGCAGAATAGCAGCCTTTTTATTGCTCCCATTTTGTGGAGGAATTGAGTACGTTTGTTTATCAAAAGCTCATGTTTGTTTATCAATTTAAATAAATTGTTAAACAATTATTTTATAAATATATATAAATGGTTGAAAATCATACTTAAAAAAGTATATATTAATAAATACTATATGATTGTTTGAATTAAAATGTTTAACTTTGACTTCTTAAAAATTAAACAAAAGGCCATGTCAACGTTAGAATTCAACCGTCTCCTGCTGAACAATGCCGAGTTTCTTAAGCCATTTGCACAAACATTGACACATGATCATGAAGCTGCAAAAGATCTTTACCAAGAGACTCTTTTCAGGGCGCTGGCGAATAAGGACAAGTACAATGTTGGCACCAACATCAAAGCATGGCTTTATACCATCATGCGGAATATTTTCATCAATAATTACCGCAGAAAGGCCAAGCAAAATACCATCTTCGATCATACCCCCAACGACTTTCTCCTGAATGCTCAGCAGGGTACAGTTGTTAATGAAGCAGTAGCTACCATTAACCTGAAAGAGGTTCAACAAGCCATTCGTGAGTTACCGGAGATCTTCCGCAACCCATTCCAGCTGTATTTTGAAGGATATAAATATCATGAGATCGCAGATATGTTGCAAGAGCCGCTGGGTACAATCAAGAGCCGTATACATTTTGCGCGTAAATTGCTGAAGGCGCAAATTACCCGTCACTAATAACATATTCAATTCCCGCTCTTGCAAAAAAAAGCCATCATAATCGGAAGTGGTTTCGCGGGACTATCAGCTGCCAGTTTCATGGCGAAGTCCGGCTGGAAAGTTACCGTTCTGGAAAAGCATGACATTCCCGGAGGAAGAGCCAGAAAGTTGGAGGTATCAGGATTCACTTTTGACAGAGGCCCCAGTTGGTACTGGATGCCCGATGTATTTGAAAGGTACTTTCATCTCTTCGGAAAGAAAGTTAGTGATTACTACGAATTAAAAAGACTTGACCCTTCTTATCGTGTTTATTGGCCCGAAGGACATTGGGACATTCCAGCCGGCACAAAGCAATTACAAGAATTTTTTGAGTCCATCGAACCTGGTGCCGGAGAACAATTAAGTAAGTTCTTGACAGAAGCAGCCTATAAATACCAGGTGGGCATTCATAAACTGGTACACAAGCCGGGTCAATCGCTGACTGAATTTATCGATGCTGATTTGATCAAAGGACTTTTCCGCCTGGATGTATTCCAGTCCATGAAAACCCATGTAGCCAGATTTTTCAAAGATGAACGTTTACGAGAGCTGATGGAGTTTCCCGTACTTTTCCTCGGTGCTCTGCCGGAAAAAACTCCTGCCCTTTATAGTTTGATGAATTATGCGGATATGGAAGGAGGAACCTGGTTTCCTGCCAAAGGCATGTACCAGATAGTACAGGGTATGTATGATCTTGCACTGGAACTGGGTGTTGAATTTCATTTCGGTCAGGAAGTAGCTGCCATCGACGTTCAGCATGGAATAGCAACTGCTGTTTATACAGGAGGTAAGCCGGGAGAAACAAGTGCTATCAGACATACAGCAGATGTTATCATTGGCGGTGCGGATTACCATCATATTGAAACAGACCTTTTGCCTGCCTCTTACAGATCTTACTCTTCCGGCTACTGGGATAAACGTGTCATGGCACCAGGTTGCTTACTTTATTATGTAGGCCTCAATAAAAAACTGGGACCCGTTCCCCACCACTCTTTGTTCTTTGATACTTCCTTTGCCATTCATGGCAAAGAGATTTATACAACTACAGAATGGCCTTCCGACCCCTTGTTCTATATGAACGTGACATCTGTAACTGATCCATCAACAGCCCCCCCGGGTGGAGATTATTTATTTTTCCTCATTCCGGTAGCGGCCGGACTAACAGATGACACGCCAGAACTCAGGGAACATTATTTTCAGCAGGTAATGGACCGACTCGAAAAACGATTTGGTCAAACGATTCGCGATGCCATCGTTGTTAAGCAGTCCGTTGCCCCCCGGGATTTCATTTCAGACTACCACTCTTTTAAGGGGAATGCGTATGGTTTAGCGAACACTTTGCTGCAAACGGCTGTTTTAAAACCATCCATGCGGAGTAAGAAAGTGAAGAACCTGTTCTTTACAGGACAGCTAACTGTGCCCGGGCCGGGTGTGCCGCCTAGCCTGATTAGTGGAGAAGTAGTGGCGAAAGAAGTGAACAAGCTATTTAATTGATGATCAGAGTTATAAGTGAAGAATAGGTACTGTAGGGCAGTGATAATCAGGATATCTCAAAAAAAATGATTACATTACTCATTTAATTTTTGTCAGTATGGAACGCTTATTTCACCAACTCAGCGAGTCTGCCAGTAAACTGACAACGGAGTTGTATAGCACCAGTTTTTCATCGGCCATCAAGATCCTGCACAAGGACCTCCGCGCTCCCATCTTCAACATTTATGGATTTGTGCGGCTGGCAGATGAAATAGTGGATACTTTTCACCAGCACGACAAAGCCTTTCTTTTAGCCGATTTTAAAAGACAAACCTACGATGCCATTGAAAGGGGCATCAGTCTGAATCCCATTCTGCACAGTTTTCAGTTAACAGTCAATCGGTATCAGATCGATCATGACCTGATCGAAGCATTTTTCCATAGTATGGAGATGGATCTTAACCGCGTGAGTTATGACCGTGAAGGATATGAAGAATATATTTATGGAAGTGCAGAAGTAGTAGGTCTCATGTGTCTCTTTATATTTTGTGATGGCAACCGGGAACAGTATGATGCGCTCAAGGGTTATGCCCGCAGTTTGGGAGC
>DAIMYK010000191.1:0-4207 GCA_036734525.1 Sediminibacterium sp.
AAATGAGGAAAATTATCAGATGAAATCTCAATTCTTTGAATAAATGCCCAATCCGGGAAAGAGGTAAGGGCAAAAAGGAAATCCATTGATCCGATGCACTATTTCTTCACCAGAGGTCTTTTTTTGATCATCCCTCCCCTGGTGTCTTTGATCGTATGCATAACGACAAATGCATTGGGATCTATTTTTTCTATTTCTGTATTGATTTTATTCAATTCAAGACGTGTGATGACAGTGTACAATATTTCCAATTCCTTTTTACGTTCTCCTCTTTTCCCATAACCACCCTTTCCACTGTATATGGTGACCCCACGACCCAATTCATGTATGATCATCATGCGGATTTCTTCGTGGTGCGACGAAATTATAGTCACCCCCATATACTCCTCAATTCCTTCCACAATAAAATCAAGGGTCTTGGAAACAGTAAGGTAGGTGATCATGGAATACAAGGCTGTTTCAATACTCAGCAAATAAGCAGCAGCAGAAAAAATCAGCACATTGATGATAAAAACAACATCTCCAATGGTAGCACCGAGTTTGCGACTTAAATAAATGGCTAATACCTCTGTTCCATCAATTACAGCTCCCCCCCTAACACTTAATCCAACTCCCACACCCAAAAAGAAACCTCCAAAAACTGCCACCAGCAATTTATCATTGGTTACATTGGGGAAATCAAAAAAATAAAGTACCAAAGCTAGCGCCATAATGGCCAGGCAGGTTTTGATAGCAAAGACTTTTCCAAGGTGGTTATGTCCCATTATGATGAAGGGAAGGTTCACCAAAACAATAATGATAGAAAGTGACCAACCTGTAATGCCTGATAATAGGAGTGAAACACCTGTAGCCCCTCCGTCGATAAAATGATTCTTCAATAAAAAGACTTCAAATCCAAATGCCGCCGAAAAAACACCTATTAATATAAAAATAGCATCACGGATGTTTTTGATCAATCCTATGCGCCATCTTCTGTACGCCCGTGCTTTTTCAAATTTTGTTGCCAATAGTCAGTTATTTTTTTGTTCAGTGTTTTTCCAATTCGAATGTAAAATAGCTTGGTGGATTTCCTTCCACAACCAGAAGTTGGAGAGGCACAATGGTATAAGACTGCTTTTCACCCCTGATGACAGACAACCGGAGCGTAAGTCTATTGTCGTTCATTTTCAATTCCCTGGCATCCAATTGAACCATGCTATCAGTCTCGGGATGAATACAAGCTATGGCAAATTGCCTGTTAAAATCAATACGGGTGGGCATTCCGTCCTTTCCCATGGTAGCAGCCATACCCAACAAACTATCCAACATACCCTGATCCCGAATGATGGTGCATTGAATACTGTCCGTAGAAAAAGTGTTTTTCACAAAATATCCCTTTGCTACCGCATAAGGAACCGAAGCAGAAGTATGATTCACATTCGTTGGTGTCATTGTACAGGAGTACAGCAAAATTGCTGCCAAAAAAATCGTAAAAAGGGTTAAAATATTCTTTTTGAACATATCTATTGAATACATTTTTTCCAGGTTATTTATTAGTGGTCAGTAGATAACAGGGATTGAAAAGCCAACGAAAGCTTCCATAAGTTTGTGCCCTGAAATTAATTTCTGGTCCGAATACCAATAATTTCCCTTTCCCCATTTGTGCTTCAAAAGCTGTTATGCCATCTTTCAGGTAGGACTGTCCCCATGCCCAGCCACTGCGCAAAGGGGTCGCTGAACTAAACCAGGCCAATGGCTTGATTTGTCCTGTCAACTGCGCGGCCGGCTGCAGTCTGAAAACCGGACTTTCATCAAAGTACACGTCTGTTTTTTCAGGAATGCCCCAGCCAGCAGGTGTTTGATTGTTGGTGGAAACGCTAAGAACACTTCCCGGTATGTAGTACTTTTCATTCGGTAGCTTTTTTTCCTGCCCATTGATCATTTCAACCAGGGCATCAGCAACAGGCAGCTTAAAGTGATAAGCCAGCTGGGCAGATGATCCGATGCATACAATAGTGCCTCCGTTTTCAGCAAAAGCTTTAAGGGCAGGAATTGAAGTTGCAGCTGAAATTCTCCCCAAGCGAGGGTGATACATAGCCGGTATAGTCTCTTTGTTGATTTCTCTTCCTCTTCCGGCAGAAGAGGCTGTATTATATGCGGGAATTGCACCGCCAACAAAGATGATGACGTCAAAACGATCTTTCAATGGCGTTGAATCAATATCACGGGCATAGATTACTTCGTACGGAAATCTGAATTGCTCCATCAAATAGCGCGTCCATCCGGATGGCATGGAACCTCCATATTGATCCCAGATGGCTATTCGAGCTGCCTTAACGGGAAGTAAATTCAACGGTTTTTGCTGAGTTGGTTGTGGTTTGGCACCTGTACCATTGATTACTTGTTGTACCCGTGATTTATTTTTAGGAGTCAGGGGTACGAAAAACGAGCCTGCTGCATTTCCTGCAATTGTATCCGGAATCCGGCTAACTTCGATTCCCTCCTTGAGTAGGGTATTGACTGCAGTAAATGAATAATTGGCCCTCGAGTCGAGAATCCATCCCTTTTCATTGGCAGGAACTGCGGCCGCCGGAAGTGGAATCGGTTCCCCGAAAGGAAGCCGCTGCATGGGAACATTCACTTCCTCCATGATTCTGTCAAACTGAACACCCATCGTATAGGCAAGTGTCCAACCTGCAGCATCATAAGGGGGCACCGGAGGTCCTCCGGGATAGGCAAAATCATTTGGATGATCTTGAGGTTCGAAAAGATCCAGAATATGAGGACGAAATGCCTGGTTGGTCATGACAACCCAGGTTCCTGCAGGATAGTTTCGATTCCCTACCGTTGCAGGAGCGGTTGTTTGATGAACCATTATTCCTGTACCGATCAAGGCATTGAGAAAACGAATGGTGGTTGCTTCATCACTATTAGCAGGCATAAAAAACGCACGGGGGTCTCTGTTGGCCTTATTTTTCATCACCGTATCGAACCATTTGGCGGACATAACAGGGACTTCAGTCCTCGCACCTACAATAGTGGAATCAGATCCTCTCCTATTACCGGAATTGTTCTTCAATGATTCCTGATATGCATTTTTAATGGCGGCAGATTTGCTGGGTGAAAGTGCCCAATGATCTTTGTTCCCTTTATCTATGGAGTTCTTCCCCATGCGATAAATGTTGAACAACAATTCATCTCTGTAGCGCATCGCATAATTCAGTACAGCGTAATTTAAAGAAACGGAATAATCAATCGATTTCCTGAAACGCCAAGCACCGGGTAACACAGGATTGGGCGTGGAACTATTAGGAACCAATCGGTCCGGAACCAATGGTACATTGGAAGGGTTGGGACTACCGATAATTTCCGTCAGTAGTCCGATCATGTTGTGGAAATAAGTAGTAGTTCGAAGACCGCCATTGTACCAGGTAGAGTAAACAGAGCCATTCTTATTGGTGTAACCTGGCTTGTTTTCAACATTGAGCCGATTAATCATTGCAGCACCCACAGCTTCTAAGCTGGTTATAACGATGGGATCAAAAGCATAATTAAAAGGATCTCTGAACGGAGGTCCTGCCACAACAGAACCGGGCGGACCGGACTGATGATGGTTGTACATGATCTGTGGGAGCCACTCGATGTACAATTGCCGACACATGTTTTGGGTTTCCCTCAGATTGAGCATGTAAAAGTCACGGTTGTTGTCATGACCTGCATATTTCTCATACAAACGGGGAAGATTATCAGCGTTGCGTTTTTCCTTAACGGGATTCCTCATGTACCATTCTGATACCAGTTCCTGACCATCAGGATTCGCATGGGTCATCAGGATGATAACATTATCGAGTATGGCTTTGGTTTCTTCATCCTGCCGACTGGCCAGTTGATACGCGGTTTCGATCAGTTGATGAGCACCAACCACTTCATTGGCATGTAACCCGCCATCAATCCAGACGATTGCCTTTCCGCTTGCGGCCAGAGCCCTGGCATCTGCATCAGATAAATTTTCTGCCAAGGCAAGGCGACGGGAAATGGACTTATATTCATCTATTTTTTTAAGGTTGGCGGGTGATGATACGATGAGCATGGGTTGATCTCTGCCCTCTTCGGTTTTCCCAATAGATATCATACGAACCCTATCGGATGTAGCTGCCAACTGCTGGAAATAGGCTTCTGTTTGCGTGAATGTAGCCAGCATATAGTCATCACCAATGGAAAAACCAAA
>DAIMYK010000192.1:0-4199 GCA_036734525.1 Sediminibacterium sp.
CCATAATTATTCAACTGAAGAAATTCCAATTCGCTGATTTATGAACTCATTTCGCGTCACTTCCCGAATCATAAAACGACATAAGTCACCTGTTGAAATCGGCACATAGTTTTTTCCAACCCAATACTCCCTGAAAGTGGTGTAAGCCTTTTCTTCGGGTGCATCAACTACCTGAACCGGACACACAATAGTCCATAACAACCGGGAACTTTGAAGTTGTTGCCACATTTTAATATGTTCCTCAGCATAGAATTCTTTTTCAACCGGAAAATCTTCTCTTTCTGCCACCATGATACCTTCTTCATCTTCCAGCAATAGATAATCACCCAGCACCAATAAGCGCTGAACTCCGGCAGCAACCATTCCTGCAATCACCTGGCGTATCCCGCCACTGCGGGAAATATCCCCTGCCTCCTTCTCGCCTGAGACCAGAAAAAAAACAATATCAGAGCCACGTATAGCTTTCTCGACAGCATGCCGATCCAGTAAATAACCCCTGATAATAACCAGATCGTCTTTCTCCAATGACTTATCCAGCCAGTGATCTACATTGCGATCGTATGCAACTACCTGGTGGTGCAATGCCAGTAACTGATCGGCTAATCGACGACCAATAGATCCGGAAGCACCGAAAATGACTACTTTCATTAGGAGAAGTTAGGAAAAATCAGGCGAAAGCCTTCAATTCATCCATTTGTATGGCCATATGGCTTTCATCCATCAATACCTCTTTGTTCTTAATAAGAATAATCTGAGGGGATTCGTGATTTACATTTAGTTTCTCGGCTATAGCCGCAGAAATATCACGGTGTGAGAGTAAATCTAAATAATAAAAATCCCAACCAGCAGGTGGTGTTTCGCGTTCCAGTCTGCCCAATACCATTGAACTGATACTGCAACGAGTACTGTGCTTAAAAATAACCTGGGGGCGGTTTTCTGAGTTGGCAACCAGTTCTTCCAGTTGCTCCATACGCTGTAGGGGGATCCAATGAATCATGGTAGCAGGAGGAGTAGGGGAGAATCAGGCACCCTGTCTGAAATAATTCGGGTTGGTAGTCGGGCATCCACGTCCGCGGGTTGAAGCGCAGGAGGAAAAGACCATACCCACCACAAGAATAATCAGTAGGATAAAGGATAAGTTTTTCATAGTAAACGGTTAAATGACCGAATTGGCATTATATTGCACTGTTCAAAGATACATTGATGAGTGAAATAGCTGCCCGGCGCTTTTGTTCAAAAAATGTTAATAGTAGTCCAGATTTATTGAACGTATGAAACTGCATTTTATTTCAATCGGTGGCAATGTTATGCACCAGTTGGCTATTGCCCTTCACCGAAAGGGCTACATGATCACCGGTTCTGATGATGAAATTGTTGATCCTGCTCGTACCAATTTGTTACAAGAAGGCCTTTTGCCCGGCACCATTGGATGGAATCCGGACTTGATTACCAATGATTTGGATGGAATCATTTTGGGGATGCATGCCAGGGAAGACAATCCGGAACTAATCAAAGCCACACAACTTGGATTACCTGTATATTCTTTTCCGGAGTATATCTACCACGAAAGCAGGCAAAAAAAGAGAATAGTGATTGGGGGTAGCCATGGTAAAACTTCCACTACCGCCATGATTATGCATCTGTTGCAACAACAACACCTCAATTTTGATTACCTGGTCGGTGCTGCCATCAAGGGTTTTCCAACTGGAGTTCAACTCACTGATGCACCCCTCATTGTTTGCGAAGGAGATGAATACCCTGCAAGTGCTGTTGTCAAAAAACCTAAATTCCACTTTTTATACCCCCATATTGCGGTCATTACAGGTATTGCATGGGACCATATCAATGTGTTCCCCACTTTTGAAATCTACCTTGAACAATTCAGCATTTTCATAGATAAAATTGAAAAGGGTGGTGTATTGATCTATAACCGGACTGATAGTATACTGGAAGAACTGGTTACAAAATCCCAACGCACTGACATCAGTTACCTGCCCTATGTTCTCCCTGATTATTCGGTAGAAGATGGTACAACCTGCATTGAAATAGAAGGTCACAAAGGAAATCTTTCAGTTTTTGGTGAGCATAACTTGCTTAGTCTTCAGGCAGCCCGCCTGGTGGGTAGTCAATTAGGTATTTCTACTGTGAACTTTTTGAGGGCAATGGAAAATTTTACAGGAGCAGCCAAACGTCTGGAGTTGCTGGCAGCTGGAAAAAACGCCCGGGTATACCGAGATTTTGCCCATGCCCCCAGTAAGGTGATGGCAACTATTCAAGCGGTTCGCCAGCAATTCCCCAATCACCACTTGATTGCAGTATTAGAATTGCATACTTTCAGTAGTCTCAACGAAAAATTTCTGGATGAATACAAAGCGAGTCTGGATGCAGCTGATCAACCGGTTGTTTTTTATACCCACCATTCACTTGAACACAAAAAACTTCCTCCACTGGACCCATCCAAAGTCAAAGCCGGTTTCGGCAATGAAAGTTTGACCATTCTTCATGATAAAAATTCTTTGATGCAATGGCTTTCACAACAAGATTATCAACATTCCATCCTGCTACTGATGAGCAGTGGTACTTTTGATGGTGCCAATATGCTTACATTTGCACAAACGATTACAGCGAAGTAAAGATACTACCATGAACCTGTCATTAACCCGCCCCCTCGCATTCATTGATCTGGAAACAACCGGTGTTAGCATTACCCAGGACCGGATAGTGGAAATCGCAATGATTAAGATCATGACCGATGGGTCAAGACAGGTAAAAAGGAAACTGATTCAGCCGGGTATACCCATTCCGGAAGCCGCCTCAGCTGTGCATGGCATTACCAATGAAATGGTTAAAGATGCCCCTACATTTAAGCAGGTAGCCAATGAATGCAAACAGTTTCTGGACAATTGCGATATCGGTGGTTACAACAGCAACCGATTTGATATCCCGATGCTGATGGAGGAATTTCTTCGTGCAGGAATAGAATTTCCAATAGAGAACAGGAAATTCCTGGATGCACAAAAGATCTTTCATAAAATGGAAGAGAGAACCCTGTCTGCCGCTTACAAGTTTTACTGTATGAAAAATCTGGAAGGTGCCCACAGTGCAGAAGCAGATGCCATGGCTACCTATGAAATTCTGGATGCCCAGGTAGTTCGATACCCTCAAATGGGTAATACGGTGGACAGTATTTCGAAATTTGCCGGTGAAGATGATTTTGTGGACTTTGCCCGTCGCTTTATCAAAGAAAATGGAGTGGAAATCTTCAATTTTGGCAAACACAAGGGCAAACCTGTCGAAAAAGTGCTCCGCGAAGAGCCCCAGTATTATGACTGGATGATGAAAGGTGATTTTGCCATGAATACCAAACAGAAACTCACCGAAATACTCAACAGAACCCTTCTGAAGAAAAACGGCAACACCGTTTGAATAATTTAACGCAATACTGCTGCATCTTTTTGTATTTTAGATGTACCATCCTTCCATACCCTTGGAGAAAATCGTAATCATACCTACTTACAATGAACGGGAAAATATCCTGTCTATTACTGAAGCAGTTTTTGCACTGCAGCGTGATTACCATGTGCTGGTGATAGATGATAATTCCCCCGATGGTACAGCTGCCATGGTGGAAGAACAAATGTCAAAATATCCCGGTCAATTGTTTCTCATTCGTCGCAGTGGCAAGTTGGGCCTGGGTACAGCCTACATTGAAGGATTTCGCTGGTCGCTGGAACGGGGTTACCAATTCATCATGGAAATGGATGCTGATTTTTCTCACAACCCGGCAGACCTGGAAAGACTCTATGAAGTATGTAAATCCGGTCAGGCAGATGTTGCCATTGGCAGCAGGTATGTTCCGGGAGGAAAAACAGAAAACTGGCCGCTGGACAGGCACATATATTCAAAAGGAGGGGCTCTCTATACACGCATCATCACATGTCTACCGGTGAACGATCCTACCGCCGGTTTTGTCTGCTATAGCAGGAAAGTATTGGAATCCATGAACCTCGATCAAATTCGCTTCGTTGGATATGCGTTCCAAATTGAGATGAAACTGGCTGCCTGGAAATTAGGTTTTCGCCTCAAGGAAATTCCAATCACCTTTGTAGATCGAAAAGTTGGAACCAGCAAAATGTCAAAAGGAATTATCCGGGAAGGAGTGTTGGGTGTTTTGGAAATGCAATGGAGAAGCCTGTTTG
>DAIMYK010000193.1:0-4195 GCA_036734525.1 Sediminibacterium sp.
GGAGCCTACGATCATGGGAAACAAGGTGTGACCAAACTCGTGGTCGTGAACACCACAGAGACACATTGTTTTGGCACGGAAGCTACAGAAAACGATTCCGGGATATTCCATTCCTCCGGGATTACCTGCAACTGCGGTGGCTGCAGGATAAGGATACTCCAACCATTTTCCGGAATAATGTTCAATGGATGCTTTCACATACTCAGTAGATCGTCCCCAGGCATTCTTGCCATCGCTTTCGATGGGATAGGCTGATATAGCCATGCACTTTTTACCACTTGGGAGTTTGATGGATGCTGCATCCAGGATAAATGCTGAGGAGGCGCCCCAGGCAAAATCTCTGGACTGGTTGATCTTGTAGTGCCAGGTGAGTGTTGTTTTGGTAGGATGGATGGGTTGTCCAATCTCATCTGCCCCCCTGATAATTACGGTTTTCTCGCTATTGGCAGCTTGCTTCCAACGAGAAAGGTGTACAGGCGAATATACTTCGGCAGCATTCACCAATTCACCGGAAGCGACTACTGCTAAAGAAGCGGGTGCGGTGATTTTAACGTCAAAATCTCCGTATTCCAGATAAAATTCACCGGGACCTGTATAGGGAATGGTATTCCAACCCATTATGTCATCGTAAACACACATGCGGGGGTACCACTGGGCTATGGTGAAAATTTTTCCATTTTTAGTGGTTTGAATTCCCATGCGGTCGGAACCATATTCAGGAGATATAAATGAGAATTCAATTTTGAATTGAATCTTCCCCCCACCTGCTGCAAGATCTTTAGGAAGAAAAATTTGCATCCGTGTGGCATCAATCATGTAGGGTACGTCTACAAGAACATTTTTTTCTTTTATCAATTTGACGGATGTGATTTTATAGCCTGCGTCGAAGTCCTGCCCTCTCCCACCATTTCTACTACCTGAGTAGGGAGTGATGGCGCTGCCGCGGGAATCTTTGCGGAAGAGGTTTTGATCGAGTTGCATCCAGAGATAGGGTAATTTTTGCGGACTGTTATTGGTGTAGGTAACGATTTCATAACCCTTGATCTCATTGGTTGCATCGTTTAGTTGAACATCTATCTGGTAATCGACTTTGTTCTGCCAGTAGCGAGGTCCGGGTTCTCCGGAAGCAGAACGGAATTCATTGCCATTTTTGGAATAGAAGAAGGGGGCGAATGTTTCCGTGTAGCTATAATTTGCAACGGGGGGAGTGGTTGTCTGAGAGTTGCCTATTAGGGAGCAGAGGGATACCAATAGGCAAACAAGTAGTAGTGGACGATGCATACTCTTTCATTTAGGATTTAAAAATACCAAATATTCAGTAAGCTATTCTGAATAAAATTCTTACCTGTGTAATTACGTATATGATTGCCCGGATGTTACGGATTTGGGAAATATTTTGGTGAATAGTTGAAAATAGAAGGGAAGAATGAATAACTGAATAAATTTTAAAAAAGTGAATCGCTTTATTGCAATCACCTGCTATCACTTCTTTATCTTGAACAAACTCTTGATGGAAAAATATATTCCCTTCTTACTCACAGTTTATTTTGTTGTGTACTTTTTATGGGCATTTGTTATCAGAAGCTGGATGGTGTATCGAAGTACCGGCATCAATCCGATGGTATTGCCGAAGGATGACAGTGCTTATGGCTTGGTAGGATTTTATTTTAAACTCACGGTAGCCGGACTATTCATTTACGTGCTTTTGTATGCCTGGGTTCCTTACAGCCATGGCTATTTTTTGGCCGTTCAACTGCCAAATGCAGATAACTTTCGCTGGGTGGGCTGTATGATACTCGGTGTGGCAATGGTATGGACAATCATTGCGCAGGGAAATATGAAAGATTCGTGGAGGGTAGGGATAGACAGTGAGAGGAAAACGGAATTGATTACCGAAGGACTCTTCAGTTTTAGTAGAAATCCCATTTTTTTAGGGATGTTGTTGGTCTTAGCGGGTTTGTTTTTAGTAACTCCCAATGCGGTAACGTTGATTTTTTGGATAGTTGGCTATATTCTGATACAGGTACAAATAAGGTTAGAAGAAGAGTATTTGCGCAGGCAACATGGGGAAGCATATACTATTTTCTGCAGGAGAGTACCCAGAAGATTGATCTTTTGAGCACACCGGGTTATTTGTGAGGCAACTTGCCGCAAACGTAAATTGAAAAGCTATTGTTCAATCTGCCCCGATCTACTGATTATGAATTTTTACTGCTTCGTACACACTTGCAAAATATTTTTCAGAAGAAAAGATACCGTGGATATCAGAAGCCATAGATAAAGTTAAAGCACTATAAAGAAGCCCCTCCCCCGTTGTAGCAAAATAAGCAGGATTAACTGATAGCGCTGCAACAAAAAGACCCAGGGTAGTTCCTCTCATAATCGATTGAATGGTATATATTTTTCTTGCGGGGCGAAATGCCGAGAGTGCCTGTTCATCATTTTGAATAATTTGAACCAATTTTCTGTGACGATAAAAGTTCATAGGATGATCGTAATGTTCCATCAGTGCTACACCCACGACCAATTTTTCCGGTATATGACTGGCAGAGGCTTCGGTTCTTTGAGGGCGAGAATGATCGTATAGACTTACTTTCCCCTTGATTATAGGTCGAACACTGATGTATCTGCCATTTCCACGTAATTGTTTGGATAAATAGGTGATGTTGAATATTGTGAATGAATCAATTTGATTCATGTAATAAGTCTTTTCACCTACGACGAGACGCTCTTTCCCAAAAATTGGGTTACGATAGCGGATTTTGTCTGCCGCTATTGTTTCGCCATTTTTGAGGTAGAGGGTATGTTCTTGAGAAAAGCTAATTATCGGAACTAGCAGCATAAAAAAAAGGAATGGCCTCATTTTTCTGTTTCGTAATAAGAAACAAATCTTATGCCAGTTTAAAGTACTTTTATCCACCAGAATTAATAAAACTATTTAATTCGAAATATAACTTTTTCATGACTTATCAGGCCAAACTTTACAATTGCAGCGGGAGCTTATAGTCAAGTGGTAGCAGCGTGCTAATACGTTCCCAAAAGGCCCAATAGCCATAGCTGATAAGATTCGCAGCATCAAAGAAAGAGCCATTGGAAAGCACGATAATCTGGGTATTGTTTATCAGTTTGATTGTAGAAACCATATCCATTTTATTGGTTACACCCGTGTGATTTAGATCTCGCGCAGAATATCCGTTGGCAAGTTCATTGAAACTAGCAGGTCCACCAACGAATTTTGGAGGATATCCCCTGAGCGCATCAGCAATGACTCCGGGCATCTTTTTACTTGGATACCTTACTTGTAAAAAATGATCGAAATACATACCAACAGTTACGCTGTCAATTGAATATGCGATAGAATCACCCGGGAGAATACCCTTATTTACAAAATCAGACTTATCGGGCATGCGAATAATCTGCTGATAATAACTCATAGAGTCTTCTGTGTTCGAAAAACGAATAGTATCCGGGAGGATGGGATCATTTGGTACATTATTTATATTGGACTTATACCTGCTTGACAACAGGTTTTTGACTCTCATTTTTTCTTCATTCGTTACTTCTATGAGCGATCGGACTTCAAATCCGTTTTCCAGCAATTGATTGCGGTATAAGGCCCGAAAGAAGTGCATCATGGAACCCAGATAGGCGTCTTTTCGGTTATTCGTCCATTTTCTCGCTTGAGATGTACGTTTGGGTGTCATTTCTTTGAACAGCGGAAACCCTTTAAAGAGCAGCATTTTGGAACTAAAATTGAATTCAAATTGCTCCAATTCATAATACAATTCATATCCCAGTGCATTATTTTTTATAATCAATGGTTGACGGGAAAATGCGTTGATTGTATTGGTTGTTTTATCATGTATGAACTTAATTACTTCCGGATTTACCAAATCAATTTCTTCGGAATAGGGTGTGATTCCAATGAATTGTTGAAGAAAAAATGTGCCCCACTTGCTCCAGCCATCTTTATCATAACTTCTGACAACTACTTCATCTAATTCCCTAATGTAAGGCTCAAGCTCAATGGTCAATTCTTGAGGGAATGAGGAGGATTTTATTTCGATGCGACGTGTTCGATAGCCCGTACAGGTAATAATCAATTCATATCTGCCCGATGGTATTGTGGCCAATACAATACTGCCATCTTCTTTGCTGGTAGCACTAATCATTGTTTTGCTCAGATAAACAGTTG
>DAIMYK010000194.1:0-4194 GCA_036734525.1 Sediminibacterium sp.
AGAATGAATCCTATTATAGATGCCCATTTCCCAGAAAGTGGTTTTTTCTTTTTAGTTGATAATCCAATTTCCTGTGGTACCCTTTCATCCATTAAAAGTTTTGCAGTAAGAATGGCCTTTAACTTATCCGGTTGAATGCCTATACCCGAATAAAAACCCTTGGGTAATAATAAGAGACGCAGCAATATCTTTTTCACTCGATTGGATTGGAAGTTTGGAAAGCTTTTAGAATGTTGGTTGCTGCATTGCTCATCGATTCATCTGAAGTGAGCTGCGAAAAAATCTGCTCCAGACTGGTGTTATTACCCGATTGTTCCCTCAATTCAGTGATAGTGCCCTGAGCGATTACCTTGCCCTGGTTGATAAGGATAATGCGGTCGGAAACTTTTTCTACTACATCCATCATGTGGCTGCAATAAAAAATTGTTTTTCCTTCCTTTGCCAATTGTGCTATGAGTTCTTTGACGATCAGTACCGAGTTGGCATCTAATCCACTCAATGGTTCATCCAAAATGATGATCTCGGGATTGTGCAGGATTCCTGAAATAATCAGCACCTTTTGTCGCATGCCCTTACTGAATGTGTCCATGCGTTGGTCTATCTGGGCCTCCAATCCAATGGCCTGCATCATCACATGAATTCTCTCCTGCGACAGGGCTTCCGGCAATTCATATAATTCCGCCATCAGGGTTAGAAACTCTCGTGGCGTGAGCACATCATATAGTTCAGCCAATTCGGGATCATACCCAATTATACGTTTCACTGCCAATACATCTTCGCGCACTTTGATACCTGCCACTTCCACTTCCCCTTCAAAGTCACTGTTCAGGCCGCATTTAATTTTAACAGTCGTACTTTTACCGGCACCATTCGGGCCAATGTAGCCGATGACTTGTCCGGGTAAAATGGACAAATCAATTCCTCCCAATACCTGTTTGGTACCATACGATTTACTTACTTGCCGGAGTGATATAATGGGTTGCATTCTGCAAATTTATCTTTGGTTATGGATATTGTTTGAAAATTTTATTTCAATGGCTGATACTTTTTTTCCAGTTGGTTCAATTCCTTTTCCAATTGAAGCAATACTTTTCTCTGTTGATCTGTTGGAGCAAAATCTGCTCCCATAGCCAGCGCTTCTTTTGACAACCCAAGCAAATGTTCCAGCAGTTGACTGGGATTTCGAAAACTATCCCAGCGGGCTCCTGTTTGGTGAACATCTATCAAGGCAGATTCAATTTGGTAAAGCATTTCTTCTCTTGCTCTTGCTGCCGAGGTATTTTGTTTCAGGAGAAAGGCACGCTGAATTTCGATGGACTCAATTAATTGTATGGTTCTCTTAATAGCTGCCATCAATTTCCTGCCCCATTGGTATTGTTCGAGTATTTCTGATTGTTTCCCCCCGGAGCCGGGATCGGCCAGAAAACTAAATTGTTCAGAAAATACTGCATCGTCTGTTTTCAAAACAAGGCGATAGTTTCCGGGTGGAAGTCTGAGTCCCGATAAGCCGGGAGCCATATCGAGATCATTGATATAAGGATATCTGTTCCCATCTGAATTGAGCTGCACAAATTCTTTGCCCCTTGGTTTCGTTTTTAATACAGGAGGTTGGATGTCATCGTGTGCCACGCTAAACCATACCCGGTTAAAACCTTTTTGGTTCGTTCCATTCCAGCTTCTGATGGTATCTCCCCTTTCCGTCAGCAAAGAAAGTTGTGGAATTTTTTTGCAGGTATCCTTCAGGAAATACTGTGCCAGGGCTTCATCAGCTGGATTTTCTCCTTGCTTTCTTCCATCATCCGAAATATGTATTCCATTCTGGCGATGGAATCTGTAAGTTGTTCGCGGGGGAATCAGGGTGGTAGACTGACTCATCTGTGACTTACTCCAGGCACGTATCGCAGTGATATCATCTAATATATAAATACCTCTTCCATAAGTAGCTACCACCAGATCCCTGAAATGTGGCTGAATATCGATGTGGTAAACCGGGGCGGGAGGAAGATTTCTTTTAAGTTGTATCCAGTTTTTTCCATCGTTCCCGCTTACGAATAGTCCGTTATCTGTTCCTGTAAACAACAATCCTTTTTGCCCGGGGTCTTCCTGAATAAAATGAACGAAACTGTTGTTGTGCCTGGGCAGATCACCGGTTACTGATTGCCATGTTTTTCCAAAATCTGTTGTTTTAAAAACAAATGGATCATAGTTCCCTTCGAACTGAAAATGAATACTGACATAAGCAGTTGCAGCATCAAATGCTGATGCACATATATTGCTGATGGTTCCATAAGGAGGAAGTTGTGGAATATGCTTACTTACCTGTGTCCATTTTTTTCCATCATCTTTTGTCACATAAATTTGTCCGTCATTGCTGCCCGTCCATATTACTCCAGATTGAACAGGTGACTCTTCAATTGCAAAGAGCGTAGAACCGTCGAAGGTCATCAGGTTGTCATGTGCAATGCCACCGGAATGTTGTTGCCGGGTTTTATCATTGGTGGTGAGGTCCGGACTGATGATTGACCAGGAACGACCGGCATTATTGGTTTTATGCACGAATTGACTTCCTACATACACAACACCCTTTTGGTGTTTTGATAAAGCCATCGGAAAATTCCAGTGCCAGCGATAGGGAACATCGGCAGGCGCCCAGCCATAGCCGGTTAGTGGCCATACCCGCACATCATGCGACAATCCTGTTCTCAAATCAGTTACATCCAAACCTCCATCATAGCATCCTGACCAGATAATGTTGGGATCGAAAGGATCTGCTTGTGCAAATCCACTCTCGCAACCCCCCACTTTTTTCCAATTGCCCAGGGGAATACTTCCTTCGCGGCTGATAGAAGCCGTGTGATAGGAATATCCATCTTGTCGGTTGCCCATGATGTTATAGGGTATGGCATTGTCGGTAGCAACATGGTTCATCTGTGCTATGGGCTGGTTGATGTTTTTCCAGGTTCTGCCTCCGTTCATACTCATGTTCATACATCCATCATGCGCTACCAGTATCCTGTTGGCATTGGTAGGGTCGAACCAGATATCGTGGTTGTCACCTCCCGGCTCATACGTTCCATTGCCATTGAAAGTTTTGCCCCCATCTTTTGATTCCATGATGGTGACGCTAATGGTATAGAGTTTGTTTTCATCCTGTGGCGATACCCTTACCCTTGTGTAATAAGGTCCTCGCTGCGCGAGGGAATGATTTTGGTACATGCGCTGCCAACTGTCGCCTCCGTCTGCAGAGCGATAAAGTGCAGGAATTGTATCTTCAATCAGTGCATAGATGATGCGTGGCAATCCGGCTGCATGGGCAACGGAAGTTTTACCTACAGGATGATCTTTCCCTCCGGGTAATCCATTTCGGAGGGGTTGCCAGGTTTTTCCACCATCCCTGGTTCGATAAAGTCCACTCCCCGGTCCGCCACTTTTCAATTGAGATGTGGTCATACTTACCTGCCACATCGCAGCAATCAGTTCATCCGGTCTTTGCGGATTAATGGATAAGTCACTGCAGCCTGTCAGGGAATCAACGAAAAGAACACGGCTCCAGGTTTTTCCGCCGTCTGTAGTTTTATACACACCTCTCTCTTGTTGCGGAGCATGGGTTCCACCCAGGGCAGCTACATACACAGTGTTCGTATCTGTAGGATGAATGATCACACGACTGATGCGCAGGGTCGCAGATAAACCCATGTATTGCCATGTTTTTCCTGCATCGGTGGATTTATAAACACCATTGCCATTCGGATGTGCCGGCCGAATGATGAAGGTTTCTCCTGTTCCTGCCCAAACATGTCGGGGATTAGATCCTGACACTGCCAATGCACCGATGGCGGCATTGTCCATCTCATCGAAAACAGGTTGCCAGTGAAATCCACCATCAGTTGTTTTAAATATTCCTCCTGATGCTGCACCTACATAGGCAACTTGCGCATTGCCTGTTTCTCCTGCTACTGCAATCGTTCTGTTTCCATCCGGTCCCAGGTACCTGAAGCGAAAAGATTGAAACGGGTAGGGCGATTTGGATTGTGCGTTTGTGTCAATACCGGGAATAATACTGCCGATTAATGAGAAGACAAAGTATAAGTGCCATTTTTTCATGGGGTAAGCTTGGCGTATATAAATTAAATTAAAGCATAATGTTTAAATATACAATTTTTCAGGAACAATTTGACTATCTGTATGTTATAC
>DAIMYK010000195.1:0-4173 GCA_036734525.1 Sediminibacterium sp.
GTGTGGGAAGTTTTCCTACACTGATTTTACTTCGCTCTCAAACTCAAACTCACTCTACTTAAAGCCGGGATTTTATCTCGGCTTTTTAATTGCTACTATTGGAAGGTAGCTGCATCTTTCTTCAATATGGGGAGCAAAATCAGTGTGAGCACCTGTGCGCCTCTGGAGCATGAGTGGGAAGTGTGAATCTCCTCCACATGCACTCATTGTGCGCCGAAGGCGTATCACTCTAAGCGCATTCATTCTAGGATGCGTTTTTCTATTACAGGAAATCCAAAATAGCTGCATCTTTAGTCTATAAGCATAACAACACTTTTGGCGTGGGTTTATATGTTTATCAATGCTTTATGCATCATATAACTGCGTGTAAATACCTAATTATTTCTCCCACTTGATGTAGATATTTGGTTGGTTAAAGCAGTTTCATAATATGTACATATCTTTGTACATAATTATGTAATTATGATATCAACGACTCTATCAGATTTTCGTAAAGAAACCAAGCAATATCTTGATAAGGTTACGATTGAGCGTGAAACCTTAATTATTAATCGGGGTAAAGACACGGGCGTCGTTATCATTTCCTTAGAGGAATACAATTCTTTGAAAGCAACACTACATGAAATGTCTTCCAGAAAAAACATGGAAGTATTAGATGCATCTATTAAACAGATGAAGGAGGGCAAACATTTGCGAAAAAAATTGATTTAATAAATGGTGATTACTTTCAGCGAAATCGCCTGGAATGAATATGTATTCTGGCAAAAGAATGACAAACAGAAACTTAATAAAATTAATGAGCTGTCAAAAGATATTTCAAGAAGTCCATTTGAAGATATTGGCAAACCAGAACCGTTAAAATTTAAATACGCTGGATATTGGTCTAGAAGAATCGACGAAGAGCATAGATTAATTTACAAAGTAGAACATGATGAAATTTTAGTTTTCAAGTGTAGATTTCATTACGATTAAAGGTCAGATTCAAATAATTGGCTACTTTGTTACATGAGAAGTTTAAAATCTGTGTAAGGGCCTGCTCGCCGAAGGCGTATAATATTGTACGCTACCTAAAGTACGATACACTCAAAACTATACTATTTTCCTTTTACCATTACTAGCTAATTTGAATTATACTGTTTACTACCGGCGAGAAATTTACCAGCAATACCTGTTACTTCTATCAGTCCCAATCTATTTGCCATTCCTCCAGTTTTTCCCGAACTTCATACACCGCCAACAACATCATTATGAAGCAAACGCCTACACTGCTTACAATCAGTCTGTTGCTGATTTGCCTGCTGCCCGCTACCCTGTCATTTTCACAAGCCAATCGGTCAAATGACTATGCTGCGCTGGTTGCGCTGTTCAAAGAATGGCGGACTTTTGAAAACCCTCCACTAAAAAACGGTGCACCTGATTATACCGTTGCCAGCTTTACTAAAAGATTACCGGCATTTAAAAAATTGCAGTCAAGATTAAATAGTATTGATACCACCGGCTGGAGCACCGAACACAAAGTCGATTGGATGCTGGTATGGGCGGAAATGAATGGCTATGATTTTAACCACCGAATATTACAACCCTGGACTAGAGATCCTGCTTTTTATAAAACCATCTGGACAGAACGCAGTGACGTTCCGGCACATGAAGGACCCACCCATCATGCCATCATCGATATATGGAAATACCCTTTTCCACTCTCCCCCGCTGATAAAAATAAACTCATTGAACAACTCAAAGTGATTGAACCCCTCCATGAACAAGCCAGGCTGAACCTGACAGGAAACGCAAAAGAATTATGGGTGGCAGGTATCAGAGACATCCAATCGCAAATAAATGATTTAAAAGAACTGCTGGATAAGCCCGGTGTAAAAGAAGATCCAATACTATCTAAAGAAATAAATCAATCCATTGCATCAACTGCAAAGTTCGTCCAATGGCTGGAAGCTGCCGCTACCAAAAAGACAGGCCCCTCCGGTATCGGAAAAGAAAATTATACCTGGTATGCCAAAAACGTTCACCTGGTTCCATTGTCATGGGATGATCAGGTGATACTGTTGAAAAGAGAACTGGCACGAGCCTGGTCATCGCTGAAACTTGAAGAACACCGCAACAGAAAATTACCATTGCTGTCTGAGGCAAATACTGCCATTCAATATGATTCATTGAATGAAAGATCGGTGAAAAGTCTCATCCAATTCCTGGATCAGCAACAGCTGCTGACCATGAAAAAGTATTATGAGCCCGCCCTGAGAGAACACCAGGGGAGCTTTAGCCCAAAAGAGAAACGGAATTTTTTTACCATCACCATGCATTACGATCCGCGTCCCTTGTTCTCCCATTTTTATCACTGGTTTGAATTGGCGCAAATGGATAATGAGCCACATGCTTCCGAAATTCGTCGCGGTCCATTGCTGTACAATATTTTCGATTCGCGCAATGAAGGCATGGCAACGGCAGTGGAAGAAATTTTCATGAAAGCCGGACTATACGATGCTGATCCTCGGGTTAGAGAGATGGTTTATATTTTAATTGCCCAACGCGCGGCCCGTGGATTAGGTTCTCTCTATGCCCACGCAAATGAAATGACCATGGAGGAAGCCGGGAAAGTTCATGCCGACTATACGCCCCGTGGCTGGATGAAAACCGAAAAAGAGTTATTGAAATTTGAACAGCACCTCTACATGCGTCAGCCGGGCTATGGCACCAGCTATATCACGGGAAAATACCTACTGGATGAGGCCATGACGGAATATGCCAGGAAAATGGAATTGTTAGGTCAACCATTTGCCATCAGGAACTTTATGGACCGGATGAATCAAATTTGCTCTGTACCCACCTCATTGGCTGCCTGGGAACTAACCGGACAAATTGGAATTGTAAAAAATGGAAATAAAAAACAATAAAAATTAGATCATGTACGCTAAAATTTTTTTTCTATCCCTCATGAGCATTTTTTGCTGCGTCGTGATCAGTGCCCAACAAAAATATCTCATCACAGATGACAGACTTTTTGATGGCGAATCAATAAATGCCGATTGGGCCCTTTTAGTGGAAGGCATAAAAATAGTGGCTGTAGGGCCAAAGCAAAGCATCAAAGTAACAGAGGGAACCATCAGCTTTAATTATGGTAACGCCACAGTGATGCCCGGTATGATCGAAGGCCATTCGCACCTCCTGTTGTACCCCTACAACATCACGGACTGGGATACGCAGGTATTGAAAGAAACAGATGCCTATCGTACGATTCGGGCTACGATTCATGCTAAAAATACCCTACTCGCAGGGTTCACCACCGCCAGAGACCTGGGCACTGAAGGCGCAGGTTACTCAGATGTTTCTTTAAAAAAAGCCATCAATGATGGAATCATTATTGGTCCGCGTTTACTGGTAGCAGGAAGAGCTATCGTGTCAACAGGATCCTACGGACCAAAGGGATATGATACCGATCAACAAATCATGCTGGGTGCAGAACCGGCTGATGGCAATGACCTGATAAGGGTAGTCCGAGACCAGATTGGAAAGGGTGCCGATTTCATTAAGATATATGCCGATTATCGTTGGGGCATCAATGGGGAGGACAGGCCCTCTTTTACACTAGATGAATTGAAACTGATCAATGAAGTTACCCGCAGCAGCGGCAGAGTAATGGTATGTCATGCCAAATCGAAAGAAGCCATCAAGCGAGCAGTGCTGGCTGGTGCTGAAACAATTGAACATGGCGATTTCATTGATGTGGAAACAGGTAAGCTGATGAAGGAACACAACGTCACCTATATACCTACCATCTCTGCGGTGGATGCCATTTCTCAATATCGTGGCTGGAAGAAAGGCGTTACAGACCCACCGGCAAACGTGATCAATAAAAAGAAAAGTTTCAAAGAGGCCATCGCCTCAGGCGTTACAATTGGCATGGGTGGAGATGTAGGCGTTTTCCCGCATGGGGAAAATGCTTCAGAAATGGAATTGATGGTGGAATACGGTTTGCCGGAAATGGATGCATTGAAAGCAGCTACCAGCATAAACGCAAAGGCATTTCACCTGGATGATAAACTGGGCTCTTTAAAGCAAGGCTACCTCGCAGATGTGGTAGTTGTTTCAGGCGATCCCAGTAAAAAAATATCGGATGTAAGGAAGGTGAAATTCGTGATGAAAGACGGGGTGGTGTATAGG
>DAIMYK010000196.1:0-4171 GCA_036734525.1 Sediminibacterium sp.
GGAAGGTAGCCTGGTCAATTCCCATCAAAGCAGTGGTTTTGGTAAACTTTTGTCCCGTCAAGTGCATACCGTCACAACTGTCTACTGCAAATTTGATCACCACATCCTGTAAAATCGTCTCTTTCATGTTGATATGTTATAAAATAAAAGTGTATAAAGATAATATTTCTTGCCTTTCAGCTCAAGGCTTTTTTCTCTGTTTCCGCCAGCCTGTCAGCCCCCCTGAATTGGTATGTTTTTTGGAAAGGAAGGGTGATCGGGTGGGTAGGCAGCAGGCTCCTGATTTAACAAATTCTGCGGCGGCCACTCCGCCCCCGGCCCATTTAAATTCAGTATATTTGTAGAACAAAATTGAATAACTATGGCTCTATTTGAATCTGGCAATCCGACGCTGACCGAAAAGATGTTCGACAAGGCATTGTCTATGGACGCAGCCCGTCAGGGTGTGATGACCGTTCGTGGTACCATCCTGAAATTTGGCTTCATGCTGGCATTGTTGATTGCGGCTGCTGCCTTCAACTGGCACTTGTTCCAGGAAGGAAAACCTGCTACCATGCAAACGCTGATGATGGTAGGTATTTTTGGCGGACTGATCCTCGCGATCGCTATCGTTTTTAAGCCGGGATGGGCAAAATACATTGCTCCACTCTATGCCATTCTGGAAGGCCTCTTCATTGGTGGTATTTCAGTTATTTTAAATGAAGCTTTTGCCGAGAAGTATCCCGGATTGATCATGCAGGCGGTGGGACTAACCTTTGGTGTTGCCATCTCCGTCTTCCTGCTTTATAATTTCCGTATCATTCGTGCTACACAGCGCTTCCGCTCGGTGATCATCGCAGCCACGATGGGAATAGCTTTGTTTTATCTGCTTACGATGATTCTGGGTTGGTTTGGAGTGAACGTAAGTTTTATGAGCGACAGCAGTATGCTGAGCATTGGCATCAGCTTGTTTGTAGTTGCCATCGCAGCCCTGAACCTGATTCTCGACTTTGATATGATCGAACAGGGTGCTGACCGTGGTTTGCCGGCTGATATGGAATGGTATGGTGCTTTTGGTCTTATGGTAACCATTGTATGGTTGTATATGGAGATTTTGCGCCTGCTAAGTAAGCTTGCCCGCAGAGACTAATCAGCGTGCAACGAAATATTGGAAGCCACCCATGCGGTGGCTTTTTTTGTGTACAACAATTGCCATAGAGAGCAAAGCATCATGTAGATTTGTAACACAATACCTATCATGCAATTCCAACGCAATAATTATAGCAACCAGGAACTAATACATATTTACCGGCAATTGTTGTTGCCGCGGATGATTGAAGAAAAGATGCTGGTATTGCTGCGCCAGGGAAAAATCAGCAAGTGGTTCAGTGGCATTGGCCAGGAAGCAATTGCTGTAGGTGTTACTGCTGCATTGAATCAGCGGGACTGGATCATGCCCTTGCACCGCAACCTGGGTGTGTTTACCTCACGAGATATGCCCTTGCATCGTTTGTTCCAGCAATGGCAGGGACACAAAGAAGGGTATAGCAAGGGGCGGGAACGCAGTTTTCATTTCGGCAGCAGTGAGCATCGTATCTGTGGTATGATCTCACATTTAGGGCCCCAGCTAGCGCTGGCGGATGGAGCAGCCCTGGCACATCAGTTGAAAGAAGAACCCCTGGTAGCAGTCGCTTTCACCGGGGATGGCGGAACGAGTGAGGGAGATTTTCATGAAGCACTCAATGTAGCAGCAGTTTGGAACCTGCCGGTAATTTTTATCATTGAAAACAATGGATATGGACTCAGTACACCCGTTAGTGAACAGTACCGTTGCCGCCAATTGGCGGATAAGGGAGTAGGATATGGTATAGAAACGGTGGTAATCGATGGCAACAATGTGCTGGCGGTGCACGATACCATTCGGGGTGTACGGGAATACTGTCTGCGAGAAAAAAAGCCCTACCTGATAGAGTGCATGACTTTCCGCATGCGCGGACATGAGGAAGCAAGTGGTACCAAGTATGTTCCCAAAGAGCTGATGGAAGAATGGAGCCGCAAAGATCCCATCAAAAATTATGAACAGTTTCTGGTGCAGGAAGGCGTGCTTGCGGAGATGGAGGTTGCTTCCATACGACATGAACACAAGGCCTATATAGATAATGAGCTGCAGTTGGCCGAGCGGGTGCAGCCCATGGTTCCGGATACTTCTGAAGAAGTTCAGGATGTGTACGCAGTTCGCCAATCTGCACCGGTGTTGCTACCCGAACCCGATCCACGCGATGCCGATATAAAAGAGAAGCGTATGCTCGATGCCATCAGGGAAGCGCTGGAACAAAGCATGGAAAGAGATCCCCGTTTGGTGTTGATGGGACAAGACATTGCAGAGTATGGCGGCGCATTTAAAGTAACAGAAGGACTGATGGCGCGATTTGGAAAACACCGGGTGCGCAATACGCCGCTCTGTGAGAGTGCAATCGTTGGAGTTACGTTAGGACTCGCACTGGAAGGCATACCCAGTGTGATGGAAATGCAGTTTGCTGATTTCGTGACAGTGGGGTTCAATCAGATCGTCAACAACCTCGCCAAGATTCATTACCGCTGGGGACAGACGGCTCCGGTAGTTATTCGCATGCCTACAGGTGCCGGGGTGGGTGCAGGCCCCTTTCATTCTCAGAGCAATGAAGCCTGGTTTACGCATGTACCCGGATTAAAAGTGGTTTATCCATCGGGGGCGTATGATGCTAAAGGCCTGCTCAATGCAGCGATACAAGACCCCAATCCTGTCATGTACTTTGAGCACAAAGTGCTCTACCGCAGCCAGTCAGAACCTGTACCTGATACCTATTATGAGATTGAGATTGGGAAAGCCAGAATAGTGCAGGAGGGGGAAGATATCACGGTGATCACCTATGGTGCAGGGGTACACTGGGCGATGGACTATCAGCGAAATCATCCGGAGGTTTCTTTGCATATTGTTGACCTGCGCAGTTTACTTCCGTTGGATTATGAAACGATTCGTTCATCGGTGGCCAAGACCGGAAAGATATTGGTCTTGCACGAAGACAATTTGATGGGAGGCATCGGTGGTGAAGTTGCTGCCTGGATTTCGCAGCATTGTTTTGAAATGCTCGATGCGCCGGTACTCAGATGTGCTTCTTTGGATACCCCCGTACCTTTTAATGTTTTGTTGGAAAAAAATTATCTGGCGGAGAGTCGACTTGAAGCGAGTATTCAGCAGTTGTTACAGTATTAATTTGCAGCCCTATGCCATCATTGGCTTCACTTTTGTATGTATTCCCTGATCTGAGTGAAAATGAATTTTTTCGAGTGGCAACGAATGTGTGGAGTCGTGCAGGAGTTTTTGAACGATGTCTATTTCTGTATTTTTTATTGCTGGGAATTCTTTGGTTGTGGAAGGTGGAGTGGCCTGATTGGAAGCAAAAAAAGGCTGGAAAGCAGCATGACAAGAAGGGTGGTGCGCTCCAACTGATGGTGAGTAAGGCGGCATATGTAAGGGAGGTGTTGAGTTGGTGCCGACAGCATATGGGATAACCAGCCAGGTGTGTACGGGCACCTGAAATAAAGATCTCTTATTATCCGCACCGGAAGCGACATGGCGTATATTTTTCTGCGGGAAAGACCATTCGTATTTACGTGAATAACCATCCCGGCATTGCGCATCTCACTGACACGATTTTGCATGAGTATGTACATTTTTTAGAGATTCGTTCCAATGTTCACCAGAAAGAGTATGACCGGCACACCCGGCAGCTGGGGTATGACAGCAATCCTTATGAGGTATCTGCCCGGCGCAAGGCTGCTGCGCATGTGCGGGCATGTTTGAGCGATATGAAAAGCCGGGGAGTTGTCCGATAATGGTGTAATCAGGCTGCAGGAGTCGTATATAAAATTTCTTCTTTACGTACTTGGTTTGGGTTAATACCAGTCGTCTTTTCAGGAAAAACCCTGTTTTTTATGCAGATAAAATTTCATATTATTGTGAAAATATATTTCACACATAAATCTCAATTTATGGCAACAGAAAACAAAATCAAGTTTGTACAAGAAATGGTTTTCTCCATTTCAAGCAAAAAATTACAGAGGGTCTTAGCTAGGATGAGAGGTTAGGGGGATGTAAGAATTTCCATTGGAATTAGTGATGAGCAGAAAATTTATGTATCTGTATCTCCTG
>DAIMYK010000197.1:0-4150 GCA_036734525.1 Sediminibacterium sp.
AAAGATTGGGAATTTGTTTCATTTTTTTGAACATCTTTATTTTTTATGGCGCATGTACCTTTCGATCTCATCTGTTGTAATGTGTATATCTTTCATCAGGTCAATGTTTCCTTTCCGGGTGATCCAGATATTGTTTTCAATTCTGATGCCCATTTTTTCTTCCTCAATATAAATACCGGGTTCAACAGTAAACAACATGCCCTCCTGAATAGGCTCTGTCCTTGTTCCCAAATCATGTACATCTAACCCCAGGTGATGGGAAATGCCATGATAAAGATAATTTCTGTAAAGAGGAGATTCAGGGTCCTGGTTCTTTACATCGGAGGTACGAAGCAAGCCGATTTTGATAAAGGTCTTGGTGGCTTCCACACCGACCCGGTCTGTATAATCAAGGATGGTGATACCGGGTTTCAACAGGGATTTGGCATAGTTGTGCAGATGCAAACAGGCATTGTAGACTTCCTTCTGGCGTTTGGTAAATTTTCCATCTACAGGAACAGTTCTTGTGAGGTCCGCACAATAGTTGGCATATTCAGCGCCGAAATCCATCAAAACAAGTTCACCGGATTTACACTCCCCGTTGTTGCTGATATAATGAAGGGTTCTTGCATTGTCACCCGATGCGATGATGCTGCTGTAAGCAGGACGTGTGGCCCTGCTGCGCAGGAATTCATGCCAGATCTCCGCCTCAATCTCATACTCAAATACACCCGGACGAATAAAACGAAGCAGTCGCTTAAAAGTATTGCCGGTAATATCTATTGCCTTTTGAATCTGTTCAATTTCATGGCGCGTTTTAATGGCCCTGAGCTTTTTTAATATGCGGGCTGAGCGATGATACTGGTGCAACGGATAGGCTTCTTTCATTTGTTCAATGAATCTGTATTCATTGGACTTGATTTCAGTTGCCTTCCGGTCATTTTCATTGGAATCAAGATATATATGATCTGCCAGGTGTATCCAGTTTTGTAATAAACCGGGCAAAGTATCGAGCCACACGATAGTGGGAATTCCGGAAATCTCTTTTGCCTCGCCCGCACGCAAGCGCTTTCCATCCCATTTTTCCTTTAACTCATTGGGTCTTTCCAGCACCAGAACCTCCCGGTATTTAGCATCAGGACAATCTGGGAAAAGGATCACCATAGTTTTTTCCTGTGTAATACCACTCAACCAGATGATATTGCTGTTTTGTTTGAAGGTATGAAGTGCGTCTCCATTATAAGGCCACTCATCATTGCTGACAAAAACAGCAATGCTATTGGGCAGCATTTCTCTGACAAAGCGCTTTCGGTTGGTAGTGAACAACACTGATGGTATTGGGTCGTATTTCATACGATGAGTATATTACCGCAAGATAACGAGAATGTCGCTTTGGCGGAACCCTTCTTATTCACGAATTGTTCAGAAACTGACAGTAGGACAACGCAACTGGCGACCCTGACTATTGGGGAAGATGCCTGTTTTAACGACAGAAATTTCAAATGCACCCCTTGTAAAATTTGTTTTGCTGAGGGTGGATATGGTTGCATCGTAATTAAAGGTCATGCGCAGGTCATTGATCTGATAACCAAACAAGGGAATAACGGCATCACCGGTACGATAATAGACACCCATGATCAGTTGTCTTGCACCATTGTCACCGAGATCACGATTGGCATTGACACCAGCCACCAATTGGCGGACATTGCCCACCTGGCTGTAAAAAACATTGGGATTTACAATCCAGTAATCCCTCACCTTCATATTGGCATTCAGGAAAAAATTATACCTGCTATTGACTTCATTGTTGGATACAGAAGACTCAAAAAATGTTTCCCGGGGGCGATTGAGTCTTTGTATGCTGGCACCTGCATTCAAATAAAAATTCTCCGACGCAAAATAGGCATAGTTTAACCCTACCTGTAAATCAACATAGCCAACCTGGTTGGTAGCAAATGGTTCGTTGGAAGGTATGTTGGTATCAAAGAAAATACCATTCCATTGGTTATCGAAGGTCAACTTAGTAACATCGATTCTTTTTTGCGTATACCCTACTGCAAATCCTCCACTGAGCAGACTATTGTATCCCAGCATCTGGTGATAGGCAAGAGAAAACAATCCGGTTGTGGATGTCAGACTACCTGAGCCGGCCTGATCGCGCAATAACATTCCTCCTAAACCCAGCCACCCTGTCTCTAACCGATTGCCCAAAACCTTTACATCACCCCATGCCGACATGGTTTTGTAGGGTGACCCTATATTCGCCCATTGGCTTCGGTAATTGACGCCCACTCTATAATCAAAATCAGGATTAAACCCGGTATTGGCCGGGTTCACCAACAGGGGGGCATTGTAGTATTGAGAGAAATGAATATCCTGCCCCCAACTTCTTGCGGAAGTAAAAATACCCAGAAAGGCGAAGCTCAATATGGTTAAGCGTTTCATCATCTCAATAATGTTATGTCTCCTTTCTTAATGGCTTTGTTTCCATCTGAAAACTCGAGATCGAGTACGTAGTGATAAACATCTTGTGGAAGCAACTTCCCTTTAAATGTTCCGTCCCAACCCTGTAAATAATCATTCGAGAAATACACGAGTTCACCCCATCTGCTATAAATTCTCCAACTTATTTTCGCTATTCCAAAACCACGAATGAATACCCGATCATTTTTACCATCTCCGTTTGGAGAGAAAGCATTGGGAACATCGGCACCGGGAATAATTTTCACCGTCACATTGATACAGGCGGTATCGGGACAACCCGCAGGGTTGAAAGCAACTACACAGGCATTGAAGGTATTAGAGGCATTGTAAACATGTCGTACAATGGTATCTCTTCTAAATGTTTGAAGAGAGGTTCCGTCACCAAATAACCACAGGTACCTGCTTGCATTGTTACTCAGGTTGATGAAATTGACGGGCTCATTATCAGGTACCGGATTGGGATTGATATCGAGTCCAGCTTGGGGTACCGGTTCAACCCGCATCGCAAAACTGGTGGTACTCGAGATGTTACAGGAGGCAGGATCAATTGCAGTGAGCGTAATCTGATAATTTCCGGTTGATGTATAGAGATGAGTAGGATTTACTTCATTGCTTACCGGACTACCATCACCAAAATCCCAGATGAATGTTTGTCCGCCCAATGAGGTATTATCAAATTGTGCCAGATAGGGTACGCAGCCCTGTGGCGGTGTTGTAAATCGGGCTGTTACATTGGGAGCTATGCGTATCTGCCTGACAACACTATCGGGTTCATTGCAGAAATTAGTATCTACCAGCACCATCTTTACCTGATAGGTACCCGGAGCAGCATATGTATGGTTGAAAGAGGTTAATCCGCTTGTAAAAGTAGTACCATCGCCTAAGTCCCACCGAAAACTATTCGATTGAAAGGGTTTGAGGGCAGTGCTCGTATTACTGAACTGGAAAGTAAGAGAGGTACAGGGGGGTAATTTAAACTCGTTAAAAGAGAGATCTGCCTTATCGTTCCGGACACGAAGATTGATAAAGGCTGAATCAGAGATGTTACAGGAGCTGGAGTCGACTGCAATCAATTTAACTCTGAATAGACCTGCTGTATTGAAGTTGTGCGATGCATTGGGCGTATTGGTGATTAGAAGCGGACTGCCGTCATTGAAATCCCAGATATATTGTTTGCCCATGGCAATGGTATCTGCAAAATCAACTTGAATGGGCACGCATCCGGTAGTATCTCTTAGAACCCCGTCGATGCTGGTACGAATAGTTGCGGCTATTCCTGCCAGGTTAAAAGCAATTTTGACTGCTGCCAGATTACATCCGGTAGATCCGTTGTTGGGAGCCCATACACCTGGTGTAGTAGGAAATCTGGGCTTTACATTGCCGCAGTTAGCACATAAAGATTGATATATAACTCCATTCTCATCGAACCTGCTGGTGCCCCCATCTACGTGTTCTCCTAATCCCCCTACCTGTCCGAAAAAGGAACCATATAATTGCGATGCGGCATTTTTTTCCAATACAAAAAAGTAAAAATCGCTGTTGTCTGTCGTACGCTGAAAACCATCTGAGGTCACTGGTAACGCATTGGTTCCTGCACCGGGGAATCCAAATCCGGTATTGATTCCACCTCCCCACCCGGAATAATAAACGTTTTCACACCGATCAACCAGGAAGGCAGTGGGAGAAA
>DAIMYK010000198.1:0-4136 GCA_036734525.1 Sediminibacterium sp.
AGTTCCTCATACATAGACAAAACTTTTCTAATCAACTGTTCCTCTCCCCTGCTAAAAGCATAGGCATACATGAGGGGCAAAAGAACATTGATGGCCAGATGATCTGCCTGTTGCTGCCCCAATGTCTTTTTCTCTGCTCTTGAGGAATGATCGATCCTGTAGTGGGTATCCCAATAATCAGAAGCGGTGGCCTGACATTGTTCCCGCCACTGACGGAGGGAAAAAGAGGACAACAATTCCTGGAAGAAAAACGGGTGATTGAATAGAAGTACGGAAAGTTGAGCCAGTCGAATGGTTGGAAAAGAGGCCGGGCGCATTCTCAGGAAGGCGGGTTGTCGGTTCAGCGGATGAAGTTGATACTTGTAACTCAGGTACTGGTATTCCTTGACCATTTTTCTCCAAAAAGCATCTGAGGCGGAGACCGGTAATAAATTCGATTGACCCAGCAACAATGATTCCCACTCGATCCTGGATAATTGTTTTTTTAAGAGTACAGGAAGCGGAATACTTTTTGCCAAAGCCAGAAAGAAATCACCATTCACTTTACCGCCTGTTTGCTCAAACATCAACCACCAGAAAATAGTATTCCAGTCATCTCCGTTTTTTGAAAGCCATTCCAGCACACGGGATGATTTTTTATTCAATCGGGCAATCAGCAGTTGCTCTTTCCATCGTTTCCAGCCGGATTGGGAAAGCGCAGGTAAGAAAGAGTGACAAATGATGGGTTGACTTTGTGCCATCATTTTTCTGAATCTGGAGACCAAATGCGAGGGGATTCTGCTTCTTAATTCCAGGGCCGGTAAAGGAGCGCCATGTAAATCCAGAACCTGCTGATCATCTTCCATCACTACATGCAATATCACATTGGAATAGTGGGGATCGCCATTGTGGCCATGTCGGTACCAGTCTGATGATTTCCCATGCAACTCTACCTGCCCCCACCACAATGTATTGCCACCCCTGATCATAGCACCGGTAAAATCAGGGCCCTGGTGTTGGTTGTGTTCTCCCGGCTGAAGTACCTGCAATGGCTCGCCTGCAGAAGTTTGCAGGTCCTGATTATTGAAAAGCTGGCGTTGCCAGATATATTGCAATAATTCCTCTTCCATATGCTCTTATTTTAAGCTGGAAAATTAGCAGCTCAGAGCATGTGAGAAATACCTGATTTTTTAATGAAGAGAAAGCTTATGAAGTTCCTGAACAACACGACTGACCGGCAACCCCATCACGTTATAAAAGTCACCTTTGATAGATTGGATACCCACAACCCCAATCCACTCCTGAATAGCATAAGCACCTGCTTTATCTAAGGGTTTGTAGCGTTCTACAAAGTGCTTGATCTGATCGGCAGACAAACTATGAAAGGTTACTTCCGTAATCTCAGCAAAGGCAACTTCCACCTGAGGATGTTGAATCACCACACCTGTAATCACCCGATGAGTTTTACCTGAAAGATCAGAAAGAATTGACTCGGCATGTTCGGCATCGTTCGGTTTACCAATGATGCGATCTTCCAAAACAACTATGGTATCTGCTGCCAGCAGTGTGAGGTGATGTGGATTGCGCAACTCATTTACTCTGCGTGCTTTTTCGCGGGCAATGAATACCGGCACATCTTCCACCGGCATATTGGGTGGGAATGTCTCATCGGTTGGAATGACCTCGACCGTGAATTCAACTTCGGCCCATTCCAGCAATTGACGACGGCGGGGCGATTGTGAGGCAAGGATGATGGGAGGAAGATAAATAGCCATAATCAAAAATAATAGGCAAAAAATAGCATGGAAAGAATACCGGTGAGCATGATCCATTTTACCCGATTACTCAGCGCGTGGAAATCTTGTTGCGTTTGGGCGGATGCAAGTCGCTGCAACACTATCAACAATGGTAGAACAATAAGGAACAAACAATAGGAAATACTTAACCACCACCCATATGCAACTACATAGAATTGCAACAGGCTCAGTGTTCCTGTCAGAACAATGATCCATACATATATAAATACCCTCGAAGCCTGAAGTCCCCATACAATGGGCATGGTTCTGCACCCATATTGCTGATCACCTATGCGGTCCTCCATATCTTTCAATACCTCCCTAATCAGCGAAATCACGAAAGCGAAAGCGACGTACAACATGGTAAATCTGAATAATCGGATACCGGCTGAATCTGCAGTTGTAACTGATTCAAAGGTGATGGGCGTTTTAAAGAAATAGAGGATGAGAATTACCCAACTGGTTCGCACTGAGGTAGCGACATTCCCAATCAGCAGCTCCCGCTTGAAATTGGTAGAGTAAAGCCACAGCATTACAATACATATAAGATTGGCAAGGATCAGGTACCAGAATTGAAAGGGAGAAAGTGCTAACACCGTAAAGAAGAAACCCAATAAACTCAGTAACATATGCCAGAAAATAGCCCATCGCCTGCTGACACCATGATTCACAACGACTTTATCGGGTTTATTGATCTGATCTATATTCAGATCAAAGTAATCGTTGATGATATATCCCGCAGCTGCGATCAATACTGATGCAATGACCAGAAAGATGAATTGGCGAAGGTCATGTGTTTTGTAGATGGGCAAATAAATTCCATACTCATAACAACATTGTGTGATGACAATGAAGAGTAGGTTCTGCCAGCGTACCAGTCTCAGGAAGGCAATCAAAAAAGAAATTTGTTGTGATGAAAAACAAAATTATTAATTCCCGATCAGACGGATGCTACTGAAATATCTTCTCCCCAATCACCCCTCAATTTCAAAACTTTTTCTACAACATCGCGAACACAGCCGGCACCTCCGTTGAAGGGGGAAATATACACCGAGCATTCTTTGATTTCTGCCGCTGCATCAGCGGGACAACAAGGCGTGCCTACCAATCGCATGGCTGCCAGATCAGGGATATCATCACCCATGTACAAAAGAGTGCCGGATGTAATTCCATGTTCCTGCATATAAGCAGACAATGCATTTGCCTTGTCTTTTATGCCCATCTGTATATCTGTTATTCCTAATCTTATCAACCGATCGCGGGATTCCTCTGAAACAGCGCCGGAGAGAATGAAGACGCGATAACCTCTTTTCCTGGCCAATTGTAAGGCATATCCATCCCGGATATTCATTTTACGCACCTGCACCCCACCCGGCATCAACCAGAGGTTTCCGTCTGTCAATACACCATCAACATCCAGAACGAAAGTGGTAATGTGTTGAAAATGTTCGATGGCTTTTTTATCTTTTGATGAATAATATTAGGACTGGTTATCACGCCATTCATAGACCCAGGCGCTTTGTATCATCTCCAAGTGCCCTTCATTGCTTTCTTCCCGTGTACCCTTGAACTGGGGAATTTCCAGTATCCATTCCAATAAGTCTGTGAACCGGATGCGTTAAATTCTACTTTCGGAGAATTCATCACCAAATCTCTCGTATAATTTTTGAGCGATGTCTTCGTGGTCGTTCCAGTAGATGGGAGGTTCAAAGTGCGTCATAGTAATTTCTGTACGGGTGGATAATATTATTCTCCTAAAAACTGTGTTTGGTCTGGTAGTGTGATGGAAATTTCTCCTTGTCCTGCCAACAAAATACACTGACAGCCCAACCGGGAATTCAGCCTCGGATTTATAGCACGGTCAATGAAATCTTCTTCTTTATCGGAAATCGATTCCAGGTGGTGATCTCCACTGTTTACATAAAGATGGCAGGTGCTGCAGGCACAAACTGCTCCACAGTTGTGGTGTAATTCGATGCCGTTATCAAGACAAACCTCTAATAAACTCTGGTCAGGCTGAACCTGCTCAATTGTCACCGGTTCAAGTCCTTTTTCTTCGAATGAAATATGAATCTTATACATAGAATAGCGCAAAAGTATCTCAAATGCCAATAAAACCCATCAGTAAAAGAATTGTTCACTGAAAAAAGTTAAAGAAGTACCCTCTCTGGTTCATGGATATTGACCACAAAGTGGTTGACGAACAGATAGATCGAGCCAACTATTTTAGTTTGATGTATCTTTGCGGGCATGAAAAGGAAAACAGCGGAAGCGCTGGCCATTGCCTACCACCGCTGGAGAATTGAATTGATCGGCCTTTTCTCTCCCCGCCTTGCTGCCCAAGAAGCTTATTTGTTATTC
>DAIMYK010000199.1:0-4131 GCA_036734525.1 Sediminibacterium sp.
AGGAAGACTGGCTTCTGTCGTAGATGTAAAAATGCTGGATGGCAACAACCAGTCCTTCCATGCCAGTGGTGGCATTGGATTGATTTCCTCCCGTCTCAATCTGGAAGGTCCATTGGAGAAAGACAAAGGATCATTCATAGTCAGCGCCCGGAGAACCTATGCTGATGTATTCCTGGGATTATCCCGTGATAGCAGTATAAGAGACAACAGTCTTTATTTCTATGATTTCAATGCCAAAGCAAATTATACGCTTAACAAAAAAAACAGGCTTTTTTTATCCGGATATTTTGGAAGGGATAAACTTGGATTTGGAAGAACTTTCGGAATTGATTACGGTAATAGCACCGCTACCCTGCGCTGGAATCACATCTTCAATGGCAGGCTATTCATGAACAATTCACTGATATATAGCAACTACAACTATAACATTGAAATCAAATCAGGAGTAAACAACCTATTGATCAAATCGAAAATCGAGGACCTTTCACTCAAAACTGATTTTCAGTACTTCATCAACAATGACAACAAATTCAATTTTGGATTTCAAGTCACAAGACATTTGTTATCACCAGGTATTGTAGAAGCATCTGTTACTTCCAGTTTCAATTCACAGGCACTGCCACTAAAGCGTGCCATGGAAAGTGCTGCTTATATCAATCATGAATATGCTCCGATACCGCAACTTCGTTTCAATTATGGAGTAAGATTGACTCATTTTGCATTGATGGGACCTGGAACCTTTTATAGTTATGATTCTGCAGGAAACGTAAAGGATGTAATTCAAAAAAATTCCGGATCTGCAGTAGCTTCCTATATCAATCCTGAGCCGAGATTCTCGGCCAGTTGGCTGTTGAGTCCGCTGAGCTCTTTCAAAGCTTCATTTACGAGAAATGTTCAGAATCTTCATTTGCTTAGCAATTCTGCCGCCATCAATCCTACTGATATCTGGATTCCCAGCAGTAACAATGTTCGACCGGAAATTGCAGATCAGGCAGCCATTGGTTATTACCACAATTCAAACAATGGTGCATATGAATTTTTTGTCGAAACCTATTATAAATGGATGCAGAATCAGGTAGATTACAGGAATGGTGCTCAATTGCGAGCCAATGAGCAGGTGGAATCACAATTGCTTTTCGGCAGCGGACGTGCTTATGGCATAGAATGGTTTTTGAAGAAACGAACCGGATTGTTAACCGGCTGGATCAGCTACACCCTCGCCAGAACCGAGAGAAAAATAGAAGGCATCAACAGAGGCAATTGGTACCCTGCTCGTCAGGATCAAACACATAATCTGGCCATAGTTGGCATTTATCAGGCAAGCAAAAGATGGTCCCTGTCTGCCAACTGGGTTTACAACACAGGGAATGCGGTTACTTTCCCCAGTGGAAAATACAGGATCAACGGACAAACAGCTTATTATTACACTGAGAGGAATGGATATCGTTTCCCTGATTATCATCGACTGGATTTATCTGCTACTTTGAAAACCAAAGCCAAAAAGGGAAGAGAAGGCAGTTGGACCTTCTCATTGTACAATGCATATGGCAGGGAGAATACCTATAGTATTGAATTCAAGGATGATCCTAACAATGCTGAAAAAACAATAGCTGAACAAACTGCGCTTTTCAGGTGGGTTCCTTCCATTACTTATAATTTTAAATTTTAGTATCGTGGGGAATAAAATAATATCGAAGATTGTGACAAAGCAAATGTATAGCAGTGTGCATTTATCAGTGATTGTAATGCTGTTATCTATTTTGTCATTTTCGGGTTGTACAAAAATCATAGAAGTTAATCTCAATGATGCTGATCCACAGGTAGTCATTGAGGCGAATGTGCAAAATTCATCCGGGCCGCATTATGTGCAAATCAGCAAAACTGTCAATTACAGTGCCAGTAATCAGTTTCCTGCTGTCACAGGTGCCAGGGTAATCATAAAAGATCTTACCGGAGGTGTAGCAGATACATTGACAGAAATACAGCAAGGACTTTATGCTTCCCGCATCATTACCGGTGTGGCAGGGAGAACCTATCAACTGGAAGTAACTACAGGAGGAAAAAGTTATTCTGCCCAATCGAAGATGCCGGCAGCAGCGCAACTTGATTCAGTAAGCTTTGAAAAAATCAGCCGACCTGGTTCAAAAACAGACTGGTATGCGGTGATCAATTATCAGGATCCTGCAGGAATCAATAATTATTATCTGTTTACTTTATTTGTCAATGGAAGGAGGATCAACAACACTTTTGTTTATGATGACAGGTTCTCTGATGGTCGTTATGTTTCCCGCACGTTAAGAACAGATAGTGCCTATATAAATCCGGGTGATTCTGTTCGGGTGTTGATGCAACACATGGGAAAAGAGGGGTTCGACTATTATAGTTCTTTTTCACAAGTGACCGGCAATGGGGCGCTTCAGACTATTAGTCCTGCCAATCCCAACAGCAATTTGACGGGTGGGGCTTTGGGTTATTTTATAGCCAGCTATACAAGCACCAGAAGAACTGTTGCAAGGTAGTTGGGTTGAATTATGACCGAACAAAACTGGTCATCAGTATTTGAATATTTTTCCACCTGCAAGAACCTCCTGGTTCCTGGCATCAAAAGTTACACGTTCTCCTGTTCTGGCAGCGGCATTGGTCATGATCGTAGCGATGGAATGATAATAACCAGCTTCAACAGGTGCATTGGTTACCTGACGACTTCGGATACATTCCATCCAATTTTTCACATGTGCCGTAGTAAGTACATCTCCCCCTGTGTTAGCACCTGCTGCAGCCAACATTCCAGCATCACCAATACTTATTTCGGGCAATAAATTAGCGGGTAATTGCATGGCATCAGCAAAATTTTTCTGTAGTCCGCCTTTAGGTGAAACCTGGTTGGTCACAAGATTGAGTTCACCACCATTGGAATAATATATTTCGCCAGGTCTTTCATCGCCGTTGTGCATGCGGGAGCTGAATACAACCTGAAATCCTGAGTTGAGGTCTTCTGTGGGACCGTAATCAAATACTGCAGTGATGGTATCCCAGTTTTTGCGACCATCTTTCCATACATAGATTCCTCCATTAGCGACAACACTTCGAGGATGGTTGAACCCACTGAACCAGTGTACAGTGTCGATTTGATGGCTCATCCATTGACCCGGCAATCCGGAGGAATAAGGCCAAAACAAACGGTATTCAAGGTATTTTCGAGGATCGAAAGATTCATAAGGTCTGTTCATGAGGTATCTTTTCCAGTCCAGATCCTCTTCCCTGCATTGGGCAACCAATGCGGGCCTTCTCCATCTTCCCGGTTGATTGACATGCCAGGTAAGTTCCACCTGTGTTATCGGACCAAATCGGCCGGATTGGATAAAATCAGCTGCGGCCTTGTAGTTCAGGCCACTGCGTCTTTGGGAACCTATTGTAACAATGCTCTTGGATGCTTTCACTGCCTTCAAAGCATTCCGGTTGTCTTCCATGGTTTCTGCGAATGGCTTTTCACAGTAAATATCTACGCCTGCCCTAACTGCTTCAATGGTATGGAGTGCGTGTTGAAAATCTGCGGTACTGATAAAAACAGCATCCACCGATTGTGATGCATAGAGTTCTTCATTGTTGCGAAAGGCTGATATGGGATGACCGAATTTATTTTGCAAATAAGATGCCCCTTCCTCGCGTCTTTTTTTCCAGATGTCTGAGACACCTACCAAATCGAAATTCATTTCCTGATAGAATTGCAGGAAGGGCGGTAAGAGGGAATTTTTAAATCGGTCTGAGAAACCGATTACTCCAACTCGCACACGATCGTTGGCACCTATGATGCTGGCGTAACTGGCAGCACTGAAACCCATTGTACCCAGGAAGGTGGCAGCCAATGTTTGAGAAGTTTGACGAATGAATTTTCTTCTGGTTGTTGGCATTGGTATTATCTTAGATATGAATGGATTTAGTACAAAAATAAATTTATAAAAAATCAAACGCCACTAAAAGAAGTAAAGGCACCATCCACTTTTATTTCAGCTCCATTGACAAAAGAAGATGCATCGCTTAGAAGATAGATAACAGCGCCATTCAGTTCTTCCGGACGACCGAATCTTTTAAGAGGTGTATGTTGAATGCCCAAATTACCTCTCTCTGTGA
>DAIMYK010000200.1:0-4100 GCA_036734525.1 Sediminibacterium sp.
ATTTGAAAAAGCCGGAGAAGCCAAGAAAGCCAATCTGGAAGACGTATTCATCCATATGACCGGTCATCATTTACGTGAAGAATAATATTGTTTATATGCTGGAGGAACTCAAATATCCAATAGGGAAATTCAAGCCGGTGGAATATTCACCCGAAAATTTAGCTTCAGCACTTGCTGATATCGCAGCCTTACCGGAAGATCTTGAAATGGCCCTTTCCCAACTCGATGAATGGCAGATTCAGACACCCTATCGGGAAGGAGGATGGACTGTTCACCAACTGGTGCATCATCTGGCAGACAGTCACATGAATGCTTTCATTAGAACAAAGCTCGCCTTAACAGAAGATCATCCTACCTTAAAGGCATATGATGAAAATGCCTGGAGTGATTTGTCCGATGTACAGCAAGTTCCTGTAAATGTTTCGGTAACACTGCTGCATGCACTGCATAGAAGGTGGTCGGTTCTTCTGAAGAATCTAACAACCGATGATCTTCAAAAAACAATTTATCACCCGGTAAGTCAGCGAGATATGAGTTGCTGGTTTTTAATTACACTATATGCATGGCATGGCAGACACCATGTGGCACACATTACATCGCTGAGAAATCGAAACCAATGGTAGAAGAAAGGGACCTCCGCTGGAAAACCATTGCATCGAAACCTTTGTTCAGCGAGAACTGGTTGAATATTCGTGTGGATACCTGTGAGAAACCTGATGGAAGTATCGTTTCTCCCTATTATGTATATGATTTTCCCAACTGGGTATGTGCCTTTGCCCTAACAGATACCGGAGAGGTACTTTTGGAAAGACAATATCGTCATGCGTTACAGCATACCGGTATTGAATTACCCGGTGGCTGTGTAGACCCTACAGACAAAAACATGGAGGAGGCGATTGCCCGGGAATTATTGGAAGAAACCGGTTATGTTTTTGATTCTTTTGAATCATTAGGTGTCACTTCATCAAATCCTTCAACCAACAGCAATCTCATGTACATGTTCCTGGCTAAAGGAGGAAATAGAGTACAGGAGCCAACCCCAGACCCCGGTGAAGACATTGAAAACAAATTAGTGAGCATCGATGAAGTGATCAGCTTACTTCGCAACAACGGTTTTATGCAGTCCATGCACATTACAACCATTTATCGTGCCCTGGAAAAATTAGGTAAACTTAATTTTTGAGTTCACGAAGATTTTGCACATCTACTTCTCCTACGAGAAAAATGCTGCCACAGACGAGTATCAGATCATCCTTCCCTGCAACTGAAATTGCCTTGACCAATGCATCATTTACATTGGGAATCGATTCACCTTTTATTCCATAACCGGCCGCCAGTTGAAGTAAATCAGAGGCAGGAAGAGCTCTGGGAAGCGATGCCTGCGAGAAAAAATAGTGCGCATCGACAGGTAACAGGGAAAGAACGGAATGAATTTCTTTGTCTTTGACCATTCCGATGATGATGAACAGACGATTGTATTGTATTGATTGCAAATGCTGCATCACCTGTTTGATTCCATCCTCATTGTGAGCTACTTCCAATACAACACGTGGATCTCGTCGAACGGTCTCCCATCTGCCATGTAATCCGGTAACTGTCACAACTTTTTGCAATGCATTGGCTACCTGATCCATATTAATTGTATAACCCAGCTGCTGTAAAATCCTTACTGAACTGAGTACTGTAAGCACATTCCATTGCTGGTAATATCCGGGCAGATCAAGTTGAAAAGTATATTCTTGCCCTACGTCATTTTGTTCTTGAACATGTATGGTAAATAATTCATTCACTTCAATACCCAGAATTTTCCATTCATTCCAGGAATAATGGATCAGTTGTTCGGAAGCATTACCTGATTCCAGGAATGCTTTGTGCTTAAAAACAGGATAGAGTGATGGATCGATAGATCCAATCACAACCGGCGTCCCTGGTTTGATTATTCCTGCTTTTTCTCCTGCGATTGACTCCAGAGAATTTCCTAACAAGTTCATGTGATCAAATCCGATACTGGTAATGATACTCAATTCGGGGTGAATGATATTGGTACTATCCAGACGGCCACCCAACCCGGTTTCTATAACAGCTACATCGACCTTATTTTGAAAGAAATAGTCAAATGCCATTGCCACTGTGATCTCAAAAAAAGATGGCTGTATCGATTCGATAAGCCCCTCACATTTTGCGGTAAAATCTACAACAAAATTTTCATCACAGGGGATACCGTTGATACGTATCCGTTCCCGGAATTCCCTCAAATGCGGGGAAGTATACAATCCTGTTTTGTACCCGGCTTCCTGTAAAATGGCAGCCAGCATGTGGCTGACCGATCCCTTTCCATTCGTTCCGGCGATGTGAATGGTTTTAATTTGATCTTGGGGGTTGCCAAGAGCAGCACATAAAGCAAGCGTGTTATTCAAACTAGGCTTATAAGCAGCGGCTCCAATGCGACTAAACATAGGGAGCCGTTCCATCAGGTAAGTCAAAGTTTCCCGGTAGTTCATAACAACACAAAGATGTAAAAAAAGGAGTTGGTTAAAAGTATTTATTCTGTGAGAATGCTATAAAACTTCTTTTTTCCTAGAGAACCATTGTTGAGGTGAAATGTTGGTCAGTACAAGTCCAATGGAGATCAAAACAGCACCTATGAGGTGATGGCTGCTGAATTTTTCCCCCAATAAAACAACAGCTTCCAAAGAGCTGACCAATGGTATTAAATAGCCGAATAAAACAGTTCTGCCTATACCAATTTTAGCAATAGCTGCATTCCATGCCAGAAAGGAAATCACCGAAGTTCCTGCTCCCAGGTATAGAAGCATTGAAACCATAGAAGAGCTCCATTGTATAGGATTTGATACACTGACTTCCCAAATCATACCCGGCAAAAGAAATAAGGTTCCCAAAGAAAAAACAACCAGCAAAAAAGAGGTAGATGAGATGGTGGGTGGCTTTCTTCTCACCTGAATATTATAAACAGCAAAACAGAAAGCTCCACCTAATACCCATATATCACCCGTTGAAAGATGAAAGGAAAGGAGATGTTGCCAATTCCCCCCTGACAATAACCACAGGATTCCTGAGATGCAGATAATTATTCCTGCAATTCGAAGTAAACCCGGTTGCTCTTTCAAAATAAAAAAAGCCAGCCAAAATTGAAAAAATTGGAGAGGAGGTAGTGCCGATCATAGCCATATTGATGGCACCGGTATAATGTCCTGCTACATACACCAGGGTATTGAACAAGGTGATGCCAAAAAGAGCCGTGATGGACAGATAGCCTATGTTCTGTCTGATTGAGTTCCATTCTCTTTTACAGGTAGTCCATGCAATTGGTATCATGATCACCGATGCAATCAACCAACGAAAGAAGCCAAGTGAAACCGGACCGATTTGACCAACCACGCTGCGGGCAATGACAAAATTTCCACCCCATATGATAACTGCGAGAAGAGCAAGACCGATGCCTTTTACTTCGTTGGATAAATGATGAGGTGAAGACATATGAAGTACTATGTGTGGACTATTTTCCCCCTGCAAAGTCCGAAGTAAAGTCACCTTTGATGCGTTCCATGGGAGGATTAAAATATCCATATTGAAGATTTGGGAACGACCGGTGCAATTGACGCATCATATTTTTTATTCCCATAGGAGTACCGGTGTCAGTTAAATTCATCTTCCCAAGGTACCAATCCGGATCAATATTGAAATTCCTCCATTGAATCATATTGAGATCGGTATCTTCAATCAATTGATGCAGTGCATCGAATTCTTCTTCACTATCAGTTACGCCCGGGAAAACAAAATAATTGATGCTGGCCCATCCGCCGGAACCTCTCACTACTTTGATACTTTCAACAATATCCTCAAAGCTATAGTTATTGGGACGATAATACTGCGTGTATAAATGGGGCTGAGCGGAATTGGTACTTACCCGTATACTGTTCAACCCGGCATCACAAAGAACCTTTACGGCTTCCGGATTACTACCATTGGTATTGATGTTAATGCTTCCACGATTGGTATGTTTTCTAATAGCACGTATGGCGTCACGAATGGTTTCCCACATCAGGAGCGGCTCACCCTCGCATCCCTGTCCAAAACTC
>DAIMYK010000201.1:0-4085 GCA_036734525.1 Sediminibacterium sp.
AACGAAGGTATGGCCGGGTGGTTTTCCGGAGACCTTTTGCACCGATCACTGGAGATGCCGATTTATTTCATCAAATGAAGAACTTCTCGGCTATTCGGATGTTCTGCACCTGATGGAAGCTGTGCATCAACAAGGTCTTGAAATCATTAAAACCGAAAATCTATATACATTCAATGGGGTACCTGGATTCACTGCGGCCCAGGGACAATAAACCACATACCCTATCCTTAACAAATAATTATGGAACTAACACTGATCAACGGAATCTATCCCAAACAAGATGCTGTAGCCATTGTAACAGACATCTTCTCCATCAAAATACAATACCACAGAAAGCGCATTGCATCGGGCAAATTATCCGGCGAGGAATCAGCACATGCCGAAAAACGCATCAGCCAACTGGAAGCCAGCCTGGATCAATTACTGAGAAAAATAGAGGCCCACAAAGAACCGGAATTGAACATCGAAGCGCACATTGATCTCAATATCTTTGCCCCCATTACTCAGTGAACTGAACACTGTGCGGAAAAAAATGTTATACTTGTACACCGGCAAAAAAACCGGTGTTTACCTGTTTAAACTCCTTTGTCAATAAGCATCAATGGCTAATCATTATCAATCAGCTGGAAAGGTTTTTCGCTCCATGCTTGCCTTACTTAGAGTAGACCGGGCTGATATCAGCTCGATTTATTTCTATGCCATCCTTGCAGGACTTGTACAGTTGTCATTACCTCTTGGAATTCAAACCATCATCAACTTTGTTCTGGCAGGAACAATCTCCACTTCCATTGTCGTTCTTATATTCATGGTGGTTTCGGGAACACTGATTGCCGGATTACTGCAGGTTCGTCAACTCCAGGTAATCGAAAAACTCAAACAAAAAATATTCGTTCGCTACTCGCTGGAATTCGCAGACAGAATCCCCAAACTGGATGTCGAAAAAATGGACCAGTACTATCTGCCGGAACTGATCAACCGTTATTTCGAAGTTCCCTCTTTCCAAAAGGGCATAGAAAAAATATTACTCGATCTGCCAACAGCAGCCATTCAGATGACCCTGGGATTAATGCTGCTTTCCTTCTATCACCCTATCTTTATTGCCTTCGGCGCAATTCTGATCCTTACCATAGTACTAATCATTCGCTTCACGGTTCAACCCGGATTTAGTGCAGCACTGGAAGCCAGTGAATACAAATACAAAGTAGGTGCCTGGCTACAGGAACTGGCTAGAATGATCAAGTCTTTCAAATATACCCGCAACTGTGATATTCAGGTAAAGAAAACTGATGAACTCAGCACCGGTTACTTGCAAGCAAGAACCAACTACTTCAAGATATTGCTCACCCAGGCATGGAGCCTGATTGGATTTAAAACACTGATTACAGCTGCCATGTTGATAGTGGGTGCCACTTTATTGGTAGATCAGCAGATCAACATAGGCCAATTCATCGCAGCCGACCTCGTTATCATTGCCATCATCGGCTCAGTTGAAAAATTTCTGTTCAGTCTCGATGCATTTTATGAAATGTTCACTTCCATTGAGAAGATGAACAGCATCATTCGTGCAGATAAGGAAACAGAAGGAACAGCTTCTCTCAATGCTACACAACAAGGAGCAAAAATTGAGTTCCGGGATGTGAACTTTGCCTACCCCGGGGGAGAAACCATCCTGCACCAAATCAATTTGACAATTGAGCCCGGACAAATCGCATTGCTAACAGGCCCGTCCGGTGGCGGTAAATCGAGCCTGTTCAGACTTCTTACCGGAGCATTCAAACACATGGAAGGTAAAGTACTGATTGACGGCCTTCCCATATCTAACTATAAATTGTCTTCCCTGCGCCAACATACCGGCGTGTTGTTAAATCAACTGGATATATTCCGCGGAAGCCTTCTGGAAAATATCACGATGGCCGATCCCCAAATTTCCATCGAGGAAATCATGGAGGTTGCAAAATATACCGGACTAACCGGCTTTATTCAGTCCCAACCCCAGGGATTTGATACACTGCTTGATCCCCTTGGAAAGAGACTAACCCAAAGCATCAGGCAGCGCATACTACTCACACGATCACTGATGGGAAAAAGCAGGTTGCTCCTGCTGGAAGAGCCCTTTCAGCAATTGAATCAACAGGATAAGATTAATCTACTCCAATACATCCGACAGCGCCAGTCAACGGTAATCATCATTGCAAAAGACAAGGATATGAGTTTATACGATATCGTAGCTGAAATGAATGAAGGTAAACTCGAAAAAATCAAGTAACACATGGAGCCATTTATTTCAACGCCCATAGAAACTGAATTGCAGAAGTCGAAGCTGAGCTCCTTTCAATCTATTTATCACATAGAAAAAAGGAGCCGCATCAAAAAGTGGATGTCATGGACACTCATCATTCTGCTGGTAATTCTATTTCTTCCCTGGACCCAAAACATTCGTGCCACCGGTTCTGTAACTACTTTACAACAAGACCAGCGACCACAGGAAGTAAACAGTGTTATCCCCGGAAGCGTCGTAAAATGGTATGTGAAGGAAGGTGACTATGTGCATGCCGGAGATACTTTGCTGCAATTGGGTGAGGTAAAAACAGACTATTTCGACCCGGAACTCTTGAAACGTACCAGCGAACAAGTAGGAGCCAAAGAAAAAAGTATCGACAACTACAACAATAAAGCCGGTACAGCACAACTTCAGGTAACTGCCCTCCGAAACGCACTCGAACTCAAGCTAAACTCGATCGACAATAAATTACAACAGCAATACCTGAAAGTAGCCAGCGATAGCAATGACCTTATCGCAGCACAAAATGAACTGTCTATCTACAAGCGCCAATTGGACGCGGGAAAAATCATGTATGACAGCGGAAGCGTTGCCCTTATTGAATTGGAAAAAAGAAGAGCAAACTTTCAAAATGGTATCGCCAAAAAAATCAGTGTTGAAAATAAATTCCTGCAAAACAAACAAGAGATCAATAATCTCTTAATTGAAAAAAGAAGCGCACTGCAGGAATATAACGATAAGATTGCCAAAGCAGAAGGAGACCGTTTCAGTGCCCTCTCTGCCGCAGCAACCGAAGAAGCAGAAGTTGCCAAACTCCGCAACCTCTACGCCAACTACGACGCCCGAAATAAATTATATTATGTGCGGGCTCCTCAGAGCGGACAAATTACAAAAGCCAAAAAAGCAGGTATCGGGGAAATGCTCAAAGAAGGTGATATGCTCGTTGAGATAGTACCTGAAAAAGTTCAATTTGCTGTTCAACTGTTCATCGATCCGATGGACCTACCCCTGATATCCATCGGCCAAAAAGTGCGGTTCATCTTCGACGGATTTCCCGCTATTGTATTCAGTGGCTGGCCGCAAAGCAGCATCGGTACTTTCGGAGGTAAAGTGGCCGCTATAGAAACCAATGTCAGCTCCAACGGAAAATTCAGGGTACTTGTAAAAGAAGATGATCCCACACACCCCTGGCCCAAACAACTGCGCATGGGTGGCGGTGCTAAAGGAATCGCCTTGCTGAAAGATGTACGCGTATACTATGAATTATGGCGAATCATCAATGGATTCCCACCTGAATATTATCAATCGGAAATCAGCAGCAAGAATGTCGGCAACAATAAATAAATTAACCTGCCTGCTGCTGGTACTGTCAGCTTCTTTGTCATCAATGGCACAAATGCAGGCATCCAATAGTGAAGTTTTATCACTTCCCACTGTGTTAGACTGGGTGCGCAAATACCATCCGGTAGCCAGACAAGCCGTATTAATAACAGAAAGAGCCGACGCAGAACTGACCGCTGCCAGAGGAGCTTTTGACCCCGTCGTAGGTTGGGATGCCAGCAGAAAAACTTTTGACGGAAAGAATTACTACAATTATTCCAATCCCGAATTACAAATTCCTTTTGCTGCTCCCATTACACTAAAAACCGGACTTGAAAATACGAGAGGGCAATTCACCAATCCGGAAATGGGGGCAGGCAAACTCAGCTATTTGGGCGTAGAAGTGCCATTGGGTAACGGATTGATTATTGACAAAAGGAGGGCTGCACTGCAACAGGCCAAGTTGATGAAAACCATGAGTGTG
>DAIMYK010000202.1:0-4054 GCA_036734525.1 Sediminibacterium sp.
ACTCTCCGAGATTCTCTATCGTGCTTCCATCGCTTCTTACGAAAGAAAAAAGGGGGAGATGCGGAAGCAATCTATACCTGTTTTCAGTAACATCCGTCAACAGCAAGGGCGCCATATTGAAAATGTGGTGGTTCCATTCACTGATGGCAGGAAGGTGATCCAGGTTCTTTCTCCCTTGCAATCAACCATTGATACCAAGGGACAGGAACTGTTCAACGCTTTAGAGCGCACAGCGGCCCTGGCCATTATTGATGATGCCTGGAAAGAGCACCTTCGTTCCATGGATGATTTGAAGCAAAGTGTTCAGACTGCCACCTATGAGCAAAAGGATCCTTTGGTTATTTATAAAATGGAGGCGTTTGAATTGTTCAGAAGAATGGATGCTGAGGTAAACAGAGACATTGTTCAATTCCTCTGTCATTCTTACATCCCTTTGAATGAAGGGGATGAGCTGAAGGAAGGTCGTCAGGAGAAAACAGATATGAGCCGAATGAGTACCAGTAAAATGGATGTGAATGGAGCTCCGACTGAAAGTGAATACTTCGATCCTTCAGCAGCCAAACAACAACCTGTGGTTGCTGCACCAAAAATCGGTCGCAATGACCCATGTCCTTGTGGAAGCGGTAAAAAGTTCAAGGCTTGTCATGGTCGCGATGCATAGGTTTGATTCTCTCAATATTTTATCATGCAACTAAACCACCTGATAGACCATACACTTCTGAAACCAACTGCTTTGGTGAATGAGATCCATCAGTTGTGCGAGGAGGCCTTGACCCATCAGTTTGCTGCAGTATGTGTTCCTCCTCCTTTTGTAAAGATGGCACGGGAACAAGTTTCGGGAAGTAAAATAAAAGTTGCAACTGTTATCGGATTCCCTTTCGGCTATTCAGCTGTTGAAGCCAAGATCGCTGAATCAGTGCTGGCTATGGTTGATGGTGCAGATGAACTCGATGTTGTTGCAAGTATTCTCGCTATAAAAAACCATGACTGGACTTATCTCGCCAATGAGATTGGTCATCTCTTGCCTGTGATCAGGAGTAAGAACAAAGTCATTAAAGTTATTATCGAATCCGGAGTGCTGACTGAACAGGAAATTATCACTTGCTGCGAAATATATGGTGCAGCGGGCATTGATTTTTTAAAAACATCTACCGGATATGCAGAAAAGGGTGCCACAGAAGAGGCCATCCGTCTTTTTCGTCAACACTTGCCGGTAGCTGTAAAAATTAAAGCATCAGGAGGAATACGAGATTATGAGCAGGCGCGAAAGATGGTATTGGCAGGTGCCGATAGATTAGGTTGCAGTGCCAGTGTTGCCATCGTAAAAGGAACTACTTCCAACTCATCTACTTATTAATCACGTTACGGGAATGAAACATAGTATTATAAACTTTCTCCTTGTCATTTTTTTGTGCTGTGTTTGTCAAACTGCATTTGCAGCGGTTTTGGATACGATCATTGTAGGCAGGGATGCGCGCCTTGAAGTGCTTAGTCAGAAGCAACGCATAGTGAACTTGAAACAGGCCATGATGGCCTGCAATTGCTTATATCGTGGGTTTAGAATTCAGGTAATCAGTACCAATCAGCGTGACCAGGCTTTTCGCATCAAGGCAGAATTATTGACCAATTTCCCCGACCAAAAGTCTTATATCAATTATCAGAGTCCTAACTTTAAAGTACGCATTGGAAATTTTATAAAGAAAGAAGACGCTGAACTGCTGAAATCTCAGCTAAATAAATTTTATCCCAGGGGAGTATACATTGTTGATGATGCTGTAGAGTATAATCCCAGGGAAGATGAATTGAACCTTCAACCATGAACATGCTGGCCAATCAGATCAAAGAACTTGCTCAACAACTTTCTCCCACGTTTGTGGAAGTGAGGAGGCACCTGCATGCACATCCGGAACTCAGTTATCAGGAAATACAGACTTCTGCTTATGTGCAGGAACAGCTCAAAAAGATCGGCATACCCTTTCAGGTGATGTCGACAACAGGTGTGGTTGGAATTATTGAGGGAAAAGATCCTGGCAGTCGCATCCTGGCACTGCGTGCAGACATGGATGCACTTCCCATTGAAGAAAAAAACGAAGTTTCTTACAAATCTGTCAATACGGGTGTAATGCATGCCTGCGGACATGATGTTCATACATCCATCTTATTAGGTGCTGCCCGAATCCTGTTTGAATTGCGGCAACAATGGTCGGGAACAGTTAAGTTGATATTTCAACCCGGAGAAGAAAAAAATCCGGGTGGTGCGAGTTATATGATACGTGATGGTGTTCTCAAAGACCCTGCACCACAAGGCATCATTGCACTGCATGTTCATCCCGGTTTGCCTTGCGGCCAGCTTAGTTTTCGTAAGGGGCGAGTGATGGCCAGTGCTGATGAAATATATATCACAATACATGGTAGGGGCGGACATGCAGCAGCGCCCCATCTCACGGCAGACACGCTTCTGATTGCATCACACCTGGTGGTATCTCTTCAACAGATCATTTCCCGCAACAACAATCCAGTCCCACCTTCCGTCCTTTCGATTTGTTCCATACAGGGCGGGCATACCACCAATGTTATTCCCAGTGAAGTTAAGTTGATGGGAACTTTCAGGGCCATGGATGAAAAATGGCGGTATCAGGCACATGAGTTAATAAAAAGGCAAACCAAAGCAATAGTGGAAGGTATGGGTGCCGAAGTGGATATTCATATTGATGTTGGTTATCCCGCTGTTGACAATCACCCGGCTTTTACGGAAGAGGTTTGGGAGCGCGCTGCTGCCTGGTTAGGGAGAGAAAACGTTTCTGAAACAGAAATGAGGATGGGTGCGGAAGATTTTGGATATTATTCCCAACAAATACCCGGATGCTTTTTTAGACTAGGGGTTAGAAATGAATCCCAGGGTATTTTTCAACATGGACATACCCCCCTGTTAATCATCGATGAGATGGCAATTGAGATAGGCATGGGTTCATTGGCTGTACTGGGCGCAACCGTTCAACCTGTAAACAACTGATTGCCTTCCAATCAAATTAATGCCCATATTTTAACTACAAGTGATAACTTCGTAACAATCATTGGTGACAGAAATACCCCCAAATGGCTAAACAAACTGAATTGCGCAGGGAACAGGCACTGGAATATCATGCCAGTGGCCGACCCGGTAAAATTGAAGTGGTTCCTACAAAGGAAGCCAAAACTCAACGAGACCTTTCATTGGCATATAGCCCGGGTGTCGCTGAACCCTGCAAAGAGATTGCAGCAAACCCGGAAGATGTTTACAAATACACGGCAAAAAGTAACCTGGTTGCTGTGATTACCAACGGCACAGCAGTACTTGGTTTGGGTGACATCGGACCCGCTGCCAGCAAGCCGGTGATGGAGGGAAAGGGGGTGCTTTTCAAAATTTTTGCAGACATCGATGTGTTTGATATAGAAATTGATGAGAAGGATCCGGATAAATTTGTTCAGATCGTTAAAGCACTGGGTCCGACTTTTGGCGGAATAAACCTCGAAGATATCAAGGCTCCCGAATGTTTTTATATTGAAAAACAACTGCGGGAACAGATGACTATCCCGGTGATGCATGATGACCAGCACGGTACTGCCATCATAAGCAGTGCTGCACTGTTGAATGCTCTCGAATTGCAGAAGAAAAAAATTGAGAAGGTAAGATTTGTAGTGAACGGTGCCGGAGCTGCAGCTATGGCCTGCGTTCAACTTTATGTCGCACTGGGGGCACGCTACAACAATTTTATTTTGTTTGACAAGGATGGAGTTTTACATACCGGCAGAACAGACCTGGGCGAAATTCAACGCAAATACGCAGTTGAAAAAAAGGACTGGACGTTGGAAAAAGCAATGAAAGATGCAGATGTTTTTCTGGGGCTGAGCGTAGGCAATGTAGTATCAACAGACATGATAAAGTCTATGGCAAAAAATCCTATTGTTTTTGCTATGGCCAATCCCGTTCCGGAAATCACTTATGACCTTGCTACCTCTTTACGCAAGGACATAATTATGGCTACGGGGCGCTCCGATTATCCTAATATGGTGA
>DAIMYK010000203.1:0-4053 GCA_036734525.1 Sediminibacterium sp.
TGTAAATACGTGCCATCTCCAGACTATAAACGACTATGAGTTGGGTTTCGGGAGAGGCTGGATTGACCAGTGGACCTAACATATTAAAGAAGGTTCGCACTCCCAGATTTTTTCTGATGGGTCCCACTACTTTAAGTGCAGGATGAAACAGGGGGGCGTGGAGGAAGCAGATATTGGCAGTTGCCAGTTCCCTGCGCAATCGATCAACATCATTGGTGAAACGATACCCCAGTTGTTCCATCACATTCGAGGAGCCGCTGATGCTGGATGCGCCATAGTTACCATGTTTGGCGACTTTCTTGCCCGTGCCGGCTACGATAAAACAGGCCAGGGTAGAAATATTAAAAGTATATTATCCATCGCCACCGGTACCTACGATATCTATTACCTTATTTTCTTGCAGATCTACTTTTACTGCCAGCGACAGCAAAGCATCCCTGAAACCCAGGAGTTCATCAATGGTAATGCTGCGCATGAGGTACACTGTTATGAAAGCTGCCAGTTCACTTTCATTGTATCTGCCTTCCGACATAGCCACGAGCACATCCCGGGCTTCTTCCCGCGATAATGTTTTGTGCTCAAAAAGATGGTTCAAAATTTTCTTCATGTTGTCATTCCTTTTATTGAGGGTTGAGCCAGTTTTTCATCATGTTCAATCCACCGGGGGTGAGTATACTTTCCGGATGGAACTGAACCCCTTGTACATCGAGTTCGCGGTGGCGCAGTGCCATGATGTATTGTTGTTCGTCTCTTGCAGTGATTTCGAGGCAGGCAGGCAATTGGTTGTCGCTGACAACCCAACTATGATAACGACCTACAGTTACCGGTGATGTCATGCCCCTGAACCAATCGTTCTCTCTGTTTGCCTCTGCTATGATCTCGATGGGGGTAGCGACACCATGAAAAACTTTGGGCAGGTTAACCAGTTCGGCACCGAAGACCTGACCAATGGCCTGATGACCGAGGCATACACCAAGAATGGATTTGGTTGCAGCATAGGTGCGGATAATATCGAGTAAGCTGCCTGCTTCTTCGGGTATGCCGGGTCCGGGTGATAAAATGATTTTGTCATACTGTTCGGCATCTGCCATGTTCAGCTGATCATTCCTTACCACCGTTACTTCATCGGCGGTAAGTTGTTTCACCAGGTGAACCAGGTTGAAGGTGAAAGAATCGTAATTATCAAAAACCAGAATACGTTTCATGGGTGTACTGCCTGTTTATAATTGTGTTGAACCAGCGAATAGTATGGCTGATTTCAGTGCGTTGAGTTTATTGTTGACTTCTTGTAATTCACTTTCGGGTTGACTGGCTGCAACTACTCCGGCACCTGCCTGGTAATACAATGTATTGTTGCGGCTCAGCAGACTGCGAATGCGGATGGCATGGTTACAACTGCCATCAAAGCCCAGCGTTCCAATACAACCGCCATAAAACCCTCTGTTGGTTGGTTCCAGTTCATGTATGATTTCCATGGCCCTGATCTTAGGAGCCCCGCTGAGGGTACCTGCAGGAAAAGTAGCTGCCAGCAATGCAAGCGGATTACTTCCCTCCCGTACTTAGCCTGCTACTTCACTCACCAGGTGATTCACGTGGCTGTAGTATTGCACTTCCCTAAAGTGCCGCACCTGCACATCATCACATTGGCGACTCAGGTCATTGCGGGCAAGATCTACCAGCATGATGTGCTCGGCATTTTCTTTGGCATCGGCGAGCAATTGTTCCGCCATTTGTTTGTCTGCTGCTTCATCGCCTGTACGGCGGAAAGTGCCCGCGATGGGATGCACAATGGCCTGTCCTTTTTGAACTATGATCTGCGCTTCGGGGGAAGAGCCCATCAGCTGGTAGGCTCCATAATCGAAGAAGAACAGATAGGGAGAAGGATTGATGCTGCGCAGGGAGCGATACACATTGAAAACATCTCCCTGGTATGCCTGCTCAAACCTACGACTCAGTACCACCTGGAAGACATCTCCGCGCAGGCAGTGGGCTATTCCTTTTTCTACCATACCCCGGTAAAATTCATCCGTCATATTGGATTGCTCATTTCCGTTGAGAGCAAAAGGATAGACAGGAATATCGCGGCTGCGGATGAGCGAGAGGATGGCACCTGCATCACTGGGCAAATCAGGTACTTTGTTCTCACAAAGAATGATTTCATCTTTGAAGTGATTGAAAACAATCACATACTGATAGAAACGATAGCGCATGAGCGGAATGTTACCTGCAGAAGATGAATCATCTTTCAATTCTATAGATTCGAAAAATGGCACTGCATCGTAGGAAGTATAACCAAACAAACCCTGGGCAACTGATGCTTCCGGAAATTGAGGGGGCGGTGCCTGAAATTGCTGCATGAACTGCCAGATCCTGTCCGGTACTGCGTGGGGATCGGATATTTTTTCCCGAACCGCTTCCTCTCCCGGTAATTTATAATCGATGGAATGTCGGTCACTGATCTCTATGCCGGCGATGGCATGAATACCAATAAAGGAATAGCTGTTATCGGCAGCATGGTGATCGGTACTTTCCAGCAAGATGGTATCACGGTATTGATCGCGCAGCCGCAGATAAATACCCACCGGTGTGTACATATCACCCAGCATCTTGTAGCAATGGGTTGTGAAGTTGATCTTTTGCATAATCCCTTGTTGAGGCAAAAAAAAACCCGGCAATTGCTCGCCGGGGTTGGTTATATTTTTACATTCAATACAATGGCATTACCATCCCCGGAAGAGATTGCCGTGCCACCATGCATTGGAATGTTTTCTGCTGTTCATGTTACAAAGATGTGATTTCCTGCTTTATTTTCCAAGTTTTTTCTTTGAATTGGTTTGTCAACCTTTGAGTAGGTAATCTGTTAATTCATTCAACAAAAAATATATGAGAACAATTCTGTTGCTTCTGGTATTGCTCTATTCATCATTTACCGCTCCGCTTACAAAGTCAGTTCCTGCCGATGATATTACAGGGGTATGGCTGAATAGCACCGGCAAGGGCAAAGTGCAGGTATATCGGGAGAACGGCAAGTATTTCGGTAAGATAGCCTGGCTGCGGGAACCGCTGAATGAAAAAGGACAACCCAAAAAAGATGCGATGAATCCCACCGCATCGCTCAAATCACAGCCCCTGGTGGGATTGGTGATTTTGCGTGAATTTGTTTACAGCGAAGGGGAATGGACGAATGGAAAGATCTACGATCCTGAGAATGGGAAAGAATACAAATGTTACTTGCGAATGAAAGATCCGAATACCCTTCTCTTGCGCGGTTACAATGCCATAACGCTGATTGGTAGAACCGAAGTATGGACGCGGAGACAACTATAGTATTATTATAATACTCATTTGGTGGAGGGCAGATATTGACTGAACGGATCGCGCTTCACCGCCATGCGGATGGCTTTGGCAAACGCTTTGAAAATGGCTTCTATCTTATGGTGTTCATTGCTGCCGCTGCATTGTATATGAAGATTACATTTTGCAGCATCGCTGAATGACTTAAAAAAGTGCTCGAACATTTCTGTAGGCATGTCACCAATTTTCTCCCGACTGAATTCAGCCTCCCACACCAGCCAGCTCCTTCCTCCAAAATCGATGAGTACTTTAGCAGCAGCTTCATCCATGGGCAATGCGAAGCCATAGCGTTCCATTCCCCGCTTATCTGCCAATGCAATGGCAAAAGCCTCTCCCAATGCGATGGCTGTATCTTCAATCGTATGGTGCTCATCGATGTGCAGGTCACCTTGGGTGGTAATATCGAGATCTAGTTTACCATGACGAGCAATCTGATCGAGCATGTGATCAAAGAAACCAATGCCTGTGCGAATGTTGGTAATCCCCGTTCCTTCCATGCGCAGTCTGATATCGATCTTTGTTTCATGGGTATTGCGGCTGTGGGTTACTTCACGTAAGCCCATTTTCAGATAGGCATAGATATCAGACCAGTTATCTGTTTCGAGTACTATGAATTCTCTCAATTGTGCTTCTTGTTCGGGCGAGAGGAGGTGCGGGGCATTGGGGGGTCGGAAATAGATGGCCTTACATCCGAGATTC
>DAIMYK010000204.1:0-4034 GCA_036734525.1 Sediminibacterium sp.
GCAGCTCGATATCGAAGAAAACATTCAGACAATACAATCACCACAGATAGATACTACCGCAGGTAGTGTCTGCCAGATCAGAGAATGTGCAGGCGAATTCCAGCGCTTCGCAAAAGAAACACAAACTCCGGTTTTCCTGATAGGTCATATCACCAAAGATGGCAGCATAGCTGGACCGAAAATTTTGGAACACATGGTAGATACTGTGCTGCAATTTGAAGGAGATCGTCATTATGCTTATCGCATGCTGCGCACACTCAAAAATCGTTTTGGAAGTACCTCTGAATTGGGTATCTATGAAATGACAGGTGCAGGGATGCGCATCGTTTCCAACCCTTCAGAAATTCTCATCGCACAACGTGATGGCGTACTTAGTGGAAGTGCTATTGCTGCTACAATGGAAGGAATGCGCCCCCTTTTAATCGAAGTGCAGGCTTTGGTTACACCCGGTGTGTATGGCACACCTCAACGTACAGCCACCGGTTTCGATCTTAGGCGTTTACAACTGCTGCTTGCTGTTTTAGAAAAAAGAGGTGGATTTCAACTGGGCATGAAAGATGTTTTCGTGAACATAGCCGGCGGTATTCGGGTAGAAGACCCTTCCATCGACCTGGCAGTGATCAGTGCATTGATGTCTTCGTATGAAGACCAACCCGTTCCCCCTCACATCTGCATGGCAGGTGAAGTCGGACTCAATGGTGAGATTCGCGCCGTCAACAGAATTGAACAAAGAATAGCAGAAGCTGAAAAACTGGGCTTCCGTGAAATCATTGTATCTGCCTTCAATAAAAAAGGATTACCAAGCTCCGGCTCAATTCGAGTAACGGCTCTTAGCAGCGTGGAAGAAGTATATCGTCATTTGTTTCAGTAGCGCATTTTTACCTGAGATAAATACTCGATTGTTTGTTACTGCCGCTTCGAACCTTTGCTGATGACTCAGCCATGGGCTCAACCCCTCCAGACTTTACTGCATCTTTTCTTTCCCCATTACTGCATGGGCTGTCTCACCGATCTCACATCCCGCCATCAATTGATTTGTCCGATATGTGAATACCATCTTCCCCTGACCGGTTTTGCTGAACTCAACGACAATCCTGTTGAAAAAATTTTCCGAGGAAGATTATCAACCACATCCGCCACCGCAGCCTACTACTTTACACGCAATACCCTTTTGCAGGAAATGATTTTTTCGTTGAAATACCAACAAAAAAAAGAAGTGGGACACTGGCTGGGAAGAAAGCTTGGTCACTCACTCGCCAACTCCCATCGATTTCGATCCATTGATTGTATCATCCCGCTACCCTTGCACAAAGAAAAAGAGTTGGCCAGGGGATACAACCAGGCAGCAGTGATTGCGGAAGGTATCGGTCAAGTGCTGCACAAGCCCGAAAACCATCTTGCAGTCATCCTGGTAAAATTCACGCTATCCCAATCACGTCAAACACGCGATAACCGATGGTTGAATATGCAAAATATCTTCAGGGTAAGTCAACCAAACCTGCTCATGAACAAACATTGCCTCCTGGTGGATGATGTAATAACAACCGGCGCCACCCTCGAGGCCTGCGGAAAGACCCTGCTACAGGTACCCGGCTGCCAGATCAGTGTTGCTACCGTGGCTTACACTTCATTGACAGGTTGAATTGTCTTTTTCAAACATTTTGAGTGGTGCTTTGTTATTGATATATAATATATACATGTATGAAACATCTATTCCTAATGACACTGGTATCTGTTCTGTCAGGTTTTACCCTGCCCACTGAGCCTTCAATTCATCGGTTCAAAGTAAAATCAATCGAAGGTGCAACCATTGATTTTTCGGCTTTTAAGGGTAAAAAAATCCTGATCGTGAATACTGCTTCCGAATGCGGCTATACCCCTCAGTACGAAGACTTGCAAAAACTCTACGATCAATACAAGGGCAAATTGGTGGTGGTTGGATTTCCGGCCAATAATTTCGGCGGTCAGGAACCCGGGTCAGATACTGAAATCAGGGCTTTTTGTAAAGCACGCTATGGCGTTAGCTTCCCTCTCGCCAGTAAAGTAAGTGTAAAGGGCAACGATATGGCACCGATTTACAAATGGCTGACCAGCAAATCTGAAAATGGTGTGCTGGATGCCACCATCGGGTGGAACTTCAATAAATTCCTGCTGGATGAAAATGGCAAACTACTGGCATACTTCCCCAGTAAGGTTAAACCCATGAGCGACGAAATTCTTCAATATCTACGCTAACCGTCACCGGAAAAAAATCCGTTCTTCGTCAACAGCTTTTTTACTGAAACAACTACTTTTACCCTCCGGCCATCAACTGCCGGAGTTTTTTTTATGCTATTCAGTGAAGTCATTGGTCATCAGGAATTGAAATCAGTTCTGGCGGGAATGGTAAAACAAAGTCGCCTGAGTCATGCATTGCTCTTTCTCGGTAAAGAAGGCAGTGGTGCTCTTCCATTGGCCATGGCATTTGCTCAATATGTGGTATCGATTCCTCCGGCAGCCCCTGCCGTACCAGATTTGTTTGGTAATGTTACCCCGCTTTCTGCCTCCGGTGAATGGATTCCCCCCGAAGAAATTCATACCCAACCTGCGTACCAAAGAGCAGCCCAGCTCATGCATCCTGACCTTCATTTCACTTTCCCTGTTATCCCAAAAAAATCCGGCGACAAACCGGTAAGTGACGACTATATTTCTGACTGGAGGGATTTCATTCAGACATTTCCTTATGGAAATGTATTTGACTGGCTGCAAAGTATTGGAGCAGACAACAAGCAGGGAAACATTACAGCCAGTGAATGTGACCGCATTCACCACCAGATGAACTTAAAAAGTTTTGAAAGCGAGACAAAGGTTCTGCTGATGTGGATGCCGGAATATTTGCGAAAAGAAGGCAATAAATTGTTGAAATTAATTGAAGAGCCCCCACCCCATTCGCTCTTTATATTAGTGGCAGAAAACGAGGAAGATATTTTACCAACCATTCTGAGTCGCTGCCAGTTGGTGCGGGTACCACCGCTGGATACACGTGATATAGAAAAAGCACTTATAGAGAGAGCAGGTGCCGAGCCGGAAAAAGCAGCCCAGATTGCAGGAATTGTTGATGGCAATTACCGTGAAGCTCTTTTGTTGATGCAGCAAACAGATAACGACTGGAATCAGTTATTAAGGGAATGGCTCAATGCCTGTGTCAAGGGAGTTCCTGCTGCACAACTAGCTTTTTCGGAGGAAATGCATAAAATGGGAAGAGAAAAGCAAAAGCAATTGTTGCGTTATTTCATCCACTTGCTGGAACTTAGTATCCGAAGTCGCATACTTGGAACAGAAAGGGTGGCCATGGTAGAAACTGAACGCGATTTCACTACCCGTATCAATAAAATCAGCTCGGTGAGCCAACAGGAAGCAATGGTCCATGAACTGGATTAGGCGATATATTATATTGAACGGAATGCCAATGCCAAGATGTTGTTTCAGGCACTGAGCATCAAACTATTTTACATCATTCAACAGAAATCCGTACTTTTGACATAGGCGGTGATTCGGAGAAATCCGGTAAAAATTACCGCAGGATTGGAATTGAGGAGATTGGTATTACCCCTGACATGATTGGCTCCTGCCCTAAGCAGGTAACAATATATATGATTCCGGATTCGTTGTTGAACCGGAAGACAACTGAACGAAAGTTGTGATTGCAGCCGGTAATGCTGTTTCTTCCTATCCAGTTTTATTTTTCTTTAGCTTATTAAATTGTTGTCCCTATGGGATGTGGCGGATGTAGTACCGGTTCAAACCAGCAGCCACGCGGCTGTAAAAGCAATGGTGGCTGCAGCTCCGGCGGTTGTAACCGTCTGAACGTCCATGATTGGTTGCGCAACCTCCCCTTCCATGATCCCAATAGCAGTTGTAAAGTAGTTGAAATCAGTTTCAAGCAAGGAAGCCGCAAAGATTATTTCCGCAATCCCTCTCTTCAATCCTTCGATAAAGGTGATATGGTTACGGTTGAAGGGGTAGGCGGTTTTGACGTTGGGGAAGTAAGTCTC
>DAIMYK010000205.1:0-4012 GCA_036734525.1 Sediminibacterium sp.
ACACATGTTAATGGTTAGTTAATAAAGAATTTGGAAAATTGTTAATTATTTCATACTTTTGTATTACATGAAAAGCCAAAATCCATTTTTAAAGGTCCTTTTTGTAACGCTCCTCATAGGTGTTCAATTCACTTATGCGGCGTTTACTTTAACGGGACTGACCGACGAAAAATCCAAATCCGCCAAGTACTCACTGCGTAATCTGAGTAGCTTGTCTTCCAAGAGCCTGAATTTCTCTGCACTTCGTCTCTCTATGCCATTGAAAGGAGTGCAAAACTACACCATCAGCCATCCCGGAAGTATGCTGGAGTCAAATTCCATGATGCGTTATGGATATGGGAATACCACCTATGTCTACAACTATCATGTAATTATCAAGGCGCCCAAGTTTAAGACGCCTTCTCCCGATTTTCGTTAATCAGTTTCTACGTTACAAAGGAAGTTATACCGGGTATATCCCGAACACCACTCTATTGCCCTCACCAAAAGGGCAATTATCTTTTTAGTATTCTATAGCCACTGGAAGGTATGTCGAACCGGGAGGCGGGAACCGGACTAAAACTAATGCGGCTGGCAGTATAAGTAACCCGCCGATTGTCCTGCTTTACACTATACTGCAAAACAAATCCGGGTACTTCTTTGAATGCCAATTCAAACTCACGAACAGAGGGTGAAATAGTGGTTGTATAGTAAATAAGGTATTCACTGCCATCTTTCAACTTCAAAGAAAGACTCTTACAGTCATATCCAATGATAGTCTTGAAGGAATTTAAATAGGTTACCTGAATGCTGTCATACTTTTTCAGTTCCTGTTGCCAATCATTTCCCTCTAGCCTGGTTATAAATTTATTGGTTCCAATCACTCGTAATATCACAGCCTGTTGGTTGGATTTGTCATAAATCATGGATTGCAAGAATCCAGGACTTTCCATATCTGTACGCAGATCATTTCCTTTGATGAACACCCGCTTGTTTCCATTAAAAATAAGGGAGTTGTTATCCGTACCATTTTCAGTCCATCCACTATCCGGCTGAACCCTGTACTCAACAGTACATTCTGCAACGACGCGCTGGGCAGCGAGGTTATCAGTAATCAATGCCGAGGCCAGCAATATGATCCATTGAAACCAACGTTGCATGTGAAATCATTTGAACGTGGAAATTATTGAAAAACTTTCTGAAATCACTTCTTCTTCCCTTCAGTTTTCGATTTAAGGTCCTGCAGCTTTTTCTGACTTTCCAGCATTTGCTCATAGCGTTCCTGGAACTTACTCTTTTTCTTAGGCGTCTTGCGTTTTACTTCAATCTCTGCCAGTATCTTATCATGATTAATGATATAATGCTGTATTACAAATTGAAGACCCAATGTTATGATGTTTGAAACTGTATAATACCAGGTAAGGGCTGAAGGAAGTTTATTGAAGATAAACAACAACATGAAAGGAAAAATATATGGCATGTACTTGAGTGCAGGATTATCCTGGGTTGGGGTCATTGCCATATTATAAATAGATATCAAAAAACTTGTCAATACCGCTGTAATCGTAAATAAACTTACATGTGATCCATAAGCGGGTATGGAAAACGGAAGTGTCAGAATGGAATCATAAGAAGAAAGATCATTGGTCCATAAGAATGATTGTCCTCTCAGGGCTATGTGTGAATTAAAAAAGCTGTACAAAGCAAAGAAGATGGGTATCTGAAGCAGTGCCGGAATGCATCCTCCTAATGGATTCACACCCGCTTCCCGGAACAATTTCATTTGTTCCATGGCAAAACCCTGCTGGTCCTCACCAAATTTTTTCTTCATTACGTCGAGTTCTGGAGGAAGTAGTGTCATTTTGGCACGACTCAGGTAACTGCTATAAGTGAGCTGCGAAGTTACCAGACGTATGAAGAGTGTAAGCAACAATACCACCCAACCATAGTTGGCTACCCAACCGGAAAAGAAATTGAATACCGGCATGATAATGTACTTGTTGATAGGCCGAACAAAAGAGTACATGTCCCTTCCTAAGTTGACGATCTTCTCCATTTCCGGGGCTTCCTTCTCCAATATGTAGAAATCATTGGGGCCATAATACAGGCGCATGGGCAGACTCAGGGAAGTAGTAGCTGAGGAATTGGTTTGCAATACAACATCAGCATCAGCCAGGTGTCGGGAAGAATCTGTTTTTCTTTCCCATTTAATCGTACCGCCTTTGAATGATTGCTGATTGATGAGGGTTACATTGAAAAACTGCTGAACCATGCTTACCCACTGAACGGGTTGAGAAAAGTTCCATTCATTTTTTGCGGAAATGTAATCAAATTTATTACCCTCCGAGAAGCACATGTTGGACATCTGCCGCTCATATTCAGTGGTCTTTTCCTGCTGAAAGCTTGCCCCCTTCCACTGAAATTGAACTGTACCATTGTTGAGTAATTGTCCTGCACCATTGATATCAATTTTCCAGTCGATGTGGTAAACATTCTTTTCCAGCGTGAATTGATGGGAAAGAGATTTGCCACTGGAATCTTTTAGTTCGAATACGACAGATTGCCCGCCGGCTTCTGTAGCCTTCACCGGAGATGCCACGAAATTAAGTTGGGAACTGGAGGCAGCCACATTGGGAGCAGTATTCAACGAATAAGCAATGCTGCTATGCTCTCCCAATATCACTGCCTTTCCTTCAGTAGTTGTGTATTTCTTGAGTTCGACCTTTTTTACTTGTCCACCCTTGCTGGTAAGGGTTACTTTCACCAGTTCGTTTTCCAATACAACTTCCTGTTCAGTGGCCAGGGCATTGGCAGCGAAATTACCTGCTGCTGTCAGACGGGAAACTGAATCACGACGCAGGGAATCGAGTCGTGCCAGAGTTGGGTCGGCTGGAATCCGCATTTTGGCCTGTGCTTTCCGCACAGAATCTTGCTGCTTTTGTTGTATGGCTTGCCATTCGGAAGCTTGCTTATTGGTGTACCAGAAATAAACAAAAAACAAAATCCCCAATAAAACAAACCCGATGACCGTATTCTTATCTGTGTTCATACCATAGAAAGTTGAGGGGCAAAGTTATGATTTGGCGGTAAGATATGGGACGGAACTTTACAATAGGTATTTCAGGAAGGAAAAAAGTGTAAAAATACCATGAAATCAACCCATTCAGGAGAGATTGGGCTGTCGGGAGGAAGTTCCTGCGGGTACTGACTGGCTTCCGGCTTTTTGCTCGTTGAATTTTCGTGCCGCGGCAATGAAACTGACAAAAAGTGGTGCAGGTCGCTCAACAGTACTCTTCAATTCCGGGTGGTATTGCACACCTATAAAAAAGGGATGAGAGGGTAACTCCATGATCTCTACGAGTCCGGTCTCAGGATTCATACCACTGGCTACCATACCATTCTTTTGGAAGTCATCGAGATAGCTGTTGTTGAATTCATAGCGATGGCGATGGCGCTCATGTATCAAGATTTCACCATAAATATTATGAGCGAGTGTATTTTCTTTTATAGAACATGGATAAGACCCTAAACGCATGGTGCCTCCCATCATACTTATTTTTTTCTGTTCCTCCATCATGTTGATCACAGCATTCGTGGTATCCGGATCCATTTCAGTAGAGTGAGCAGATGTCAGTCCTAACACGTTGCGGGCAAATTCAATGACTGCCATCTGCATACCCAAACAAATTCCAAAGAAGGGTAACCCATTGTTTCTTGCATACTCTACCGCTATGATCTTACCTTCTATTCCACGATGACCGAAACCGGGGGCTACCAGCAGACCATCAAAAAGACTCAACTTTTCAGCAACATTTTCTTTGGTAATAAATTCACTGTGCACATTCACCACTTCCACCTTTACTTCATTGACTGCACCTGCATGAACGAAACTTTCTAAGATAGACTTATACGCATCCTGTAACTCAATGTATTTGCCTATCAAACCTACCGTTACTTTGCTGCGGGGGTATTTCAATTTATCGAGAAAGCCGATCCATTTATTCAGGTCGGGCTCTTTGTAACCGGCGATCTG
>DAIMYK010000206.1:0-3989 GCA_036734525.1 Sediminibacterium sp.
TAAAACCATCACCACAGCCAGCGGCTTGGTTAGTCCGGAAGGCCGATAAAACAGAAACTTACGGGATTGATTACTGACTTGAATGGACTGTGTGCTGAGCCCCTCAGGGTATGGAAAACTGATGCCTGGTGGAGTTGGAGAAGAATTATCCTTCTTAGAACAGCTCATATTCATCTGTTGAATGACCAGTAGTAAAATGAATAAAATTTTTTTCATGTCTTATTATGACTATTACCGGTAGAAAAGGTTTAATGGATGAATCACATTCCGGCAAGTAGATGAGAACACATCTATCTTCTTACAGATGGTAACTGTCTGTTATTCTCTGGCTTGCCGATGATTATCCTGCAAGTATATATTCGCAATAATTTGAAAATAACAAACACATCTATAAAAATCATTGTGCCTAATCATAACCTCTATTTATATTTCCTATATAGATTATAAATGTTCAACCCTTTGTTTTTACTGCAATTTTGCCAAAATCATAATCCATGAGTAAAGTAAAAATTACAGTAGCCAATGGTGATGGCATCGGTCCGGAAATCATGAAAGCTACCTTAGACATCCTGCTTGCTGCAGGTGCGGAAATTGAAATTGAAGAAATTGAAGTTGGAGAAAAAGTTTATCTGGCGGGAAATACATCCGGCATCTCCAATGAATCCTGGGACATTATTCGTAAGAACAAAGTATTCCTGAAAGCCCCAATTACAACACCACAAGGCGGTGGATATAAGAGTTTGAATGTAACTACAAGAAAATTTTTAGGACTTTACTCGAATGTACGCCCCTGCAGAAGTTTACATCCTTTTGTCAGCACCAAACATCCGGTAATGGATGTGGTAATTATTCGGGAAAATGAAGAAGACTTGTATGCAGGCATCGAACACCAGCAAACTGATGAGGTAGTACAGTGTTTGAAATTGATCAGTCGTCCGGGTTGTGAAAAAATTGTTCGCTATGCATTCGAATATGCCAAGCAGCAAAACCGCAAGAAAGTAACCTGCTTTACCAAAGACAACATCATGAAGCAGTCCGACGGTTTATTCCACCAGGTATTTGATGAAATTGCAAAAGAATACCCAGACATCATCAATGAACATTGGATCATAGATATTGGTGCTGCTAAACTTGCCGATACCCCTGAGGCATTTGATGTCATTGTAATGCCTAACCTGTATGGAGACGTTCTGAGTGATGTTGCTGCACAGATTGCAGGCTCGGTTGGACTCGCAGGTTCGGCCAATATTGGTGAAGAGTGCGCCATGTTTGAAGCCATACATGGTTCTGCTCCCAGAAGAGCCGGACAAAATGTGGCCAACCCTTCGGGTTTGCTGCAGGGAGCTATCATGATGCTCAACCATATTGGACAGAAGCCGGTAGCTGAAAAAATTCAGAATGCCTGGTTGAAAAACCTGGAAGATGGCATTCACACTTATGACATTTTCAAAGAAGGAACGAGCAAGCAGAAAGTTAGTACTTCCGATTTTGCAAAAGCAGTAATAGCCAATCTCGGACAAAAACCGGTGGTATTGCAGGCTGTTTCGTATGCAGAAAACAAGCCAATGCATTTACCGAAGTACCAGCGCAAAGCAAGGGCCAACAAAGAGTTGGTAGGCGTTGACCTTTTCGTACACTGGAGTGGATTGAATCCGGATGAATTGGCAGAAACGGTGAAGAAAGTTGCGACAGGTGGAACTGAGTTGACGATGATCACCAACAGAGGTATCAAAGTTTGGCCACAGGGATTCCAGGAAACATTCTGTACCGATCACTGGCGTTGTCGTTTTAAACCCACACAGGGCAACCAGATAACCAGCGAAACTATTGTACAGCTGTTGACCAATGCATTACAACAAAAAGTAGAAGTCATCAAAACCGAGAACCTGTATAATTTTGATGGCAAAGCAGGTTATTCTTTGGGACAAGGACAGTAAGCATTGGAATTCACAGGAACCCAATCATAACAATAAAAAAGCAGCGATCTGATTACAGGTCGCTGCTTTTTTTTATGAAGATAATTACAATACAGGTTTCTTTCCTAAAACATCTTCAATACTCAATAAGGAAACAGTTCCCAGGTTGAGTTGACGAATGCCTGTTTCGATTTTGGCACGATCGCCCACAATTACTACCAGCAAATTATCGGGAACAATGAACTGATTGGCTGCCGCTTTTACCTCATCGCCTGTAACTGCCAATACTTTACCAACATAACCATTGTAATAGCCATCAGGTAATTGGTATAAAATCTGGGCTCCCAGGGTTCCTGCAAGATCACTATTCGTTTCAAAAAGCCTGGCATACCCCAAAGCATTGTAGTTTTTGCCTCTTGTCAATTCATCTGCAGGAATCGGTTGACGTATTTTATTGAATTCAACAAAAAACTCGCCCAGAGCAGGTCCGGTTACATCTGTTTGAACTGAAGAAGAGGCAACGAAAGGACTCGGCATGTTCCAGAAACTGAAACTAGAGCTGGCACCATAAGCGTAACCGTGTTGTTCACGAAGATTGGAATTAAGGCGGGAAGTAAAGGATCCACCCAAGATGGTATTCAATACATTGACAGCATAGTAGGCAGGATCATTCCTGGCAGGTCCGATTCTTCCAATGGAGATGACGGATTGCGCAGCACCAGGTTTATCTATAATATAAATCTGCCTTCCCTTTACCTGTGAAGGTACCGGACGATTTTTTACCGCTGCGTTTCCTTTAGGATAGGCAGCAAAATATTTTTCGAGCAGGGGCTGTATAGACTGTTTGGTTACATCACCTGCAATCACTAAAGTTGAATTTCCCGATATAAAGTGAGTTTTGTGAAAAGCAATCAGGTCTTCGCGAGCATACGAACGAATGGAACGGTCATTCGCAAAACGGCCATAGGGACTGGCATCTGTGAACATGAGTTGATTGAATGCGCGTTGTGCAATTGCATTGGGTTCATCATAACTCTGCAGGAGCCCGTTCAAACGTAATTTTTTTAACCGCTCTATTTCCTTCGCATCAAACGTAGGTTTCAATGCAATGGTGCTCATCAGCGATAGCGCTTGTTGTAAACGTGATACAGGGGCAGTACAGTTTACTTCGGAAGAAAAAGGACGACTACCGGTTCCTATCTGTGCTCCCAGGAATTCGATTTCGTCAGCCAATTGCAATGCAGTGTAAGTTCCGGCTCCTTCATCCAGGGCATCCATGGCAAAAGAGGCAAGTCCTTCTTTTCCTACAGGGTCATCGTAATTGCCTGTTTGTATTAATAAATTGACTTGCACCATGGGCACGTTGTGTTTTTCCATCAACACAACTTTTAGACCGTTCGATAAAGTAAACCGAACCGGTGCGGGTAATTCAAGATTTTTTACCTGACCCAATGCGGGGGGACCACTGCGATCAGGGCTCTGAGAAAATACAGAAGCGAAGATGCTTAAAAATAAAAGGGATATCAATAGTTTTTTCATGACTTTAGTTTTTGGCTGCTGCTAAATTTTTTTTTCCTTCAGGAACAATACTCATTACTATACGAGCATCTGAACGCAGGTACTTTCTGGCTGCTGCTGAAATATCGGCAGGATCAACCGAATTGAAACGTTGCAGGTCTTCATTGAAATAATCCGGATTACCGGTGTAGAAATAGTATTCATTCAATTGGTTGGCCTTCCCGCTGAAACCCCCGGAACGTTCAATTTGAGTGAGAAAACTGGATTCGCTCTGATTCCCTACGCGAGTGAGTTCTCTGTCAGAATGATTTTCATTTTAAATGCGATCAATTTCTTCCTGTACTACTTTTTCCAATTGACTAAGACCGATGCCCGGTCTGGCAGTTACGGCAATATAAAATTCGCCGGAAAATTTACTGGAGTTTTGAAAACAGGAAACATTTTGTGCTATTTGCAAGTCGTACACTAGGCGCTTGTACAAACGTGAATTTTTTCCTCCCCCCAATATCGAAGAAAGCAAATCCATTTCAGCGCTACCGGGTTGAAAATTAGCCG
>DAIMYK010000207.1:0-3973 GCA_036734525.1 Sediminibacterium sp.
TCAACTGTTTGCCGGTAGCATCCAGGATGGCTTCCTGCATCAGTGCTTTCCCAACTCCCTTACCATGAAATGCTTCTAAGCAATAAATTCTGCTTTTTTCAAGGGCAGGTTCATTATTCAACAAATTATGTGAATGATACTTAATGAAGAGATAGCCGGCAGGGATTCCATCATGATATGCCAATACATGTCTGTTTCCGGGTAATCCAACTTCTTTGATGAGTGTATCAGTGGTAAATTGTTGTTGCAGGAAGAGTTGCATGTCTGCTTCCGTATTAACAGGCCCAAAAGTTTCCTGAAAGGTTTTGCGACTGATGTCGGCTACCAGTGCTGCCAAATCCACTCCAACATCTTTTAACCGGATTAGATTCATTTAGCAGCAGCAGGATTTTCAATGATCATAGCACTGCCTCCTCCTCCCCCATTGCAAATACCCGCTGCACCATATCGCTGGTTCTCCTGTTGTAATAAATGCACCAGGGTTACCAGAATTCTTGCTCCACTGCAACCCAGCGGATGTCCCAATGAGACACCACCACCTCGAACATTCAGTTGGTCAGATGAAAGTTGCAAAAGTTGCTGGTTGGCCAAAGCAACCACTGAGAATGCTTCATTGATCTCAAAAAATGATATTTGTTCCTTTGTCAATCCTGCTTTTTTCAAGGCGATGGGAATGGCCATAGCCGGGGTTGTGGTGAACCATTCAGGTGCTTGTTCAGCATCTGCATAGCCCCGAATAATTGCCAGTGGTTGTAGTCCGAGTGAAGCTGCCTTTTCAGTTCGCATCAACACCAGTGCAGCTGCCCCATCGTTCATAGTGGAAGCATTCGCCGCAGTAACGGTACCTGCTTTATCAAAAGCAGGTTTGAGTTGAGGGATTTTATTAAAATCTACCTGAAAGGGCTCTTCGTCCTTATCCATCATCACTGGATCTCCTTTTTTGGATGGTAACTCAACGGGTACTATTTCTGCCTTGAAAAGTCCTTCGTTGGTAGCCTGTTGGCTTCTTTTATAACTTTCGATGGCGAATGCGTCTTGTGCTGCTCTGTCTATACCATATTTGGCAGCACACAATTCTGCTGCATTCCCCATCGGATATTGATGATACACATCCGTTAGTCCGTCTAATTGCAATCCATCATACAAGGTGGTTGATCCATATTTATTTCCCCAGCGGGTTTGGGTATGATAAAAGGGTACATTGCTCATGCTTTCCATTCCGCCAGCTACTACTATTTCAGCATCCCCCAACAGTATACTTTGTACAGCCATGGAGATGGCTTTCATACCGCTGGCACATACCTTATTGACAGTAGTTGCTCTCACCTTATCGGGGAGACCTGCCCATTTAGAACTTTGGCGGGCAGGTGCCTGTCCTAATCCTGCCTGAAGCACCGATCCCATGATGACTTCATCTACCTGATCAGGTTGAATTCCTGCTTTTTCACAAGCCGCCTTGATAACATGTGCTCCTAAACGTGTAGCAGATAAATTTCGCAATTGACCCCCAAAACTTCCCATAGGAGTTCTTACAGCTGCTACAATACATACAGACGAAGACTGATTCATACAGATTGCATTTTCTTGATTATTCCACCGTATCCAGCAATTGAATGCCGGTCTCGGTAAACTGAATTTTTTTTTGTTTGTAAAGAAGACCTGTTGTCATTTTAAAAGTCTTTTTACTCATTCCAAAGAAATCATAGATGGCTTCCGGTGCAGATTTGTCATTATAGGGAAGGAAGCCGCGATTTTCTTCCAGCAATCTGATTATCCTGTCAGCTTCTCCCTCCACTTTCGCATAACCGGGCACACCTAAGGCAAGGTCAATTTTGTTGTCAGGTCTAATTTTTTTGATGTATCCCCTTACATGATCTCCTTTTTCAATAGGTGTAAAAATATCACTGGCATGCAAGATGCCGGTGAATTGATTGTTGATGATCATTACCCATCCCAGCTCGGAAGTTCTGTATGCTATGAGATCGACGGCATCCATCTCCTTTAGGTTCAGCGGCTCTTTGTTCAGTTGCGGCTCAAATTTTTCGGTAGCAGCTACTCTGCCTGTCATATCATCGAGGTATAATTTTACCAGGTACTCACCCCCTTTCCGCATTACGCCTAACTGTTGTGAAACAGGTACAAACAGATCTTTCATTAGTCCCCAGTCTAAAAATGCCCCCTGGTTGGTTACTGCAACAACCCTCATTAAGGCAATTTCACCTACAATAGCTTTCGGTTGCTGGGTTGTGGCGATTAGTCGGTTATCAGAATCATGGTAGACGAATACTTTCAATTCGTCTCCGACTTTTACTTCCTTCGGGGCTAAACGAGTTGGTAATAAAATACCTTCACCCTCATCATCCAGATAGTAGCCAAAATCAGTTTTGCGTTTTACCTGTAAAATGTGGTATTTCCCGGCAGATATGTTCGATGTTTGTTTCATGTATTGTACAAAGGTACAACAGTTAGGACTGTCAGTTCATCTTTAAACGGCTGGAGTGTGACTATCTTTTGAAGATTTTTGAATTTGTTCACAACCGGTAATATTAACTGATTTGATTCACCTGAATGGTTGATTTTGAATTATTTTGTAGGAGTGATTATAGGAATTGATGATATTCCTGTGCCATAAAGGGAACTGGTATGAGAGGAATCGTTTTGTTCTGTTTTTGGATGATTTTACTATTACCGGCCGAAGCCCAGCAGGTAAATGGTCATTGGTATGGAGTTGGTATCGTTCAATACCCGCGGCAAAGCAATAGTTACCTTTCTGAACTTGTGCTTCGGCAGCAAGGAACGAGAGTATGGGGTGATTTTATCTATTATTTTAAGGACAGTATTCTTCAGGTTCCCGTTCGGGGAAGATATAACCCCTCCCTCCGCAGTGTCCAATTACAACCCTTTCCGGTTGTATATTTTCAATCTATGAGTGCTTCCAGGGGCTTTTTTATCCGTATGGAAGGCTATTTTAAGTTGATAGCATCCAAGACTGAGTCATCCCTTCAGTGTATGCTGTTCAGTATCCCTGCCTACAGATATATGGTGCCGGACATTAATTTTAAGCTGGTCAAGTCTAATGACACCCTGCCGTTGGTGAAAGAGCCCGACACGGTGCCTAAGCCGGTTAAAAAGGTGACTGTTTACAAAAATGTTCCCGTACAACCGGTTACAAAGCCGGTTATTCCTGCCCCTGCTGTTCCGGTAACAGCAACGAAAACGGTACCGTTCTCCATAACTGAATTTCCGGTTGTTACCACACAACTCAATACCACTTTGAATCTTTTCAAAGACAGAAACAAAGATCTGATCAACGTGCTGGAAGTGGATAATGATGTATTGAGGTTGGAGATGTTTGATAATGGTCAGATAGACGGAGATTCTGTTTCGCTCTTTCTTAACAATCGGTTGTTGCTGGACAAGAGTATGCTTGATATAACCGGACTCAAACTAACTATTCGGGTTGATACAAGCTTACCCTATGATGAATTGGCAATGTTCGCGCATAACCTGGGAAATTTTCCGCCTAATTCTGCTTTGCTCGTTCTCTATGACGGTAAGAAGAGGTATGAAATATTCCTGAACAGTACGCTGAATTCCACCGCGACCATCCGTATTCGCAAAAGAGGATCCCGAAAATGATCTTCTTTATTCGAATAATTCCGGTTGGGCGTTATTGTCTTTATTCGTCTCCTGCCAGTTCATTTCTATGCTTTTGTGAAAATCAGTAAGTTTAGTACCTACTGTTTTCCAACCGGTTACTTCGACCATTTTGGCGACTTTAAAAGTTGCCTTCCTAACTTGTTGGCCTTTTCCTGTCGTCACAATCAATAGAGGTTCCGGTTGCGTAGTAACTGCCACCAAATAATTACCTGTTCCTTCTTTTATACAACTAAACGTTGTTTTCAGGGTTGTCGTTTCTATCACAAAACGTTTGACATTGAACTGTTTTTTATCCTGATCGAGATATACAGCA
>DAIMYK010000208.1:0-3973 GCA_036734525.1 Sediminibacterium sp.
TGTTAGGTAGTCCCACCGCATCTGCTCCACCACAATTCCTACCACGAGTTTGGGATGTGCGGGTATATTACTCTCTTTTACAGGTTTTTGTGCTCCGCCTGTCAATGCGGCAATGAGCAGGGGTGCAATCAGGAACTTTTTCATAATAAAGACGATTTATCGAAAGAAACAAGGGCAATTTACACTAAGTATCGAAGAATCAGTGTTATACAAAATTAAGCCCTCCCTCTAACCGAAAAAAGTTCATAATTCCGTAATTTTGCAGCATTATTGAAGATAAAAAATTATTGATATGGGAGATATATTTGAGAAACTACTGAAGAATGCCGGTCCCATCGGACAGCACCGCAAGAGAGCACATGGATATTTTGCCTTCCCCAAGTTGGAAGGTCCTATTTCCAGCCGTATGATGTTTCGTGGCAAGGAAATGGTAGTTTGGAGTCTCAATAATTATTTGGGACTTGCCAATCACCCGGAAATTAGGAAAACTGATGCGGAAGCTGCTGCACAGTTTGGCTTGGCTTACCCTATGGGTGCCCGTATGATGAGTGGAAATAGTAACTACCATGAACAATTGGAAAAAGAATTGGCTGAATTTGAGCACAAGGAAGATGCCATCCTGATGAATTTTGGATACCAGGGTATCATGAGTGCCATTGATGCCATCTGTGGACGACATGATGTTATTGTTTACGATGCTGAATCTCATGCTTGTATCATTGATGGATTGCGTCTACACCCCGGCCACCGCTATGTTTTCAAGCACAATGATATGGACGATCTGGTGAAGCAACTGGAGCGTGCTACACAGTTGATTCAAAAACAGAATACAGGTGGAATATTGGTCATCACCGAAGGTGTATTCGGAATGGCAGGTGATCAGGGCAAACTCAAGGAGATTGTTGATCTCAAACAACAATTTGAATTCAGATTGCTGGTAGACGATGCACATGGTTTTGGTACTTTGGGAAAAACAGGTGCCGGAGCAGGCGAGGAGCAGGGATGCCAGGATGGAATCGATCTGTATTTCTCCACATTTGCCAAATCAATGGCTTCGATTGGTGCCTTTTTAGCCGGAGACAGAGATATCATTGATTTCATACGGTACAATATTCGTTCCCAGATTTTTGCCAAGAGTCTGCCCATGCCAATCGTTTTGGGCAATCTGAAGCGACTGGAATTATTACGCACCCAACCTGAATTGAAAGCAAAACTTTGGGAGAATGCATTGCGCCTGCAAAAAGGTTTGAAAGAAAGAGGTTTTGATATTGGAAAGACCAATACCATGGTTACCCCTGTGTATATGAAGGGTGGGGTAGAGGAAGCTACTGCGATGGTAACGGATCTAAGGGAGAATTACCATATTTTCTGCTCAATTGTTGTTTACCCTGTTATTCCTAAGGGACATATCATTTACAGGTTAATACCTACCGCTACGCATACGGAGAAAGACATTGAAGAAACCCTGCGTGCTTTCAGTGAAACCAAGGCCAAATTAGATGCGGGTGCTTATAAGGTGGAAATGATACCCGATATGGCTGAAGTAAAATAATAGTTAAATACTATAATGCACTATTAATCAATTATTTGCATTAATAAATAAGCCCTCCAATTGGAGGGCTTATTTATTGGATAAAGTAGAACTTTAATTAGATTAGAGTCCTTTCAGCAAATCATTCGCCATACGAACATAATCATCGTTTTTGGCTTCAGTGGCTAATTCCACACATTTTTGCGCACTGGCTTTGGCAGATGCCTTATCTCCGAGATCTTTTTGGATACGTGCCTGCTGAAGGAACAACCAGAAAGCTTTGGGATTGGCTTCAGTGGCTTTGCTGATGTTACTCAACGCCTTGTTCAGATCTTTGTCCCACTCATAATAGAAGGAAGCAGCTGCTGAATAAGAGGCTGGGTTAACCGGAGTAGCAGACAAAGCCTTTTCTACTGATGCACGAATGCGATCACGAAGGTTAACACTCATTGGGATAGTCACCAAAGTAATGCCACACATCAATTGCAGATAGCAACTCTCAGCCATTACATTGGCAATCTGGATGGTGAAACTTTCTACAGAAGAACCAGTTTTTCCGGGCTTAACTGTAAAACGATGAACGTCTTCGCTGGTTTTGTAGCCATCCAGTCCGCTATTGGTAATACCCTTGTTGATGATGATTTCCCAATAATCTTTTCCGGGAATGGTGTACAATACATAAAGACCGCTGTCGATCAATTTACCACCCATCATTACCTGATCGGAAAAACGAAGCTTGGTGGCTGAATTGGCACCGGTTCTCCACATGGAACCAAGGGGATGGAAATTTCCATTTTCTTTAAAAGGAGACCTCCCTTTCAAAGCCGGACGGGAATAAATCACTTCAATTTGTCCGAGACCGAAATCCTGGATCACACGCTGGGTCGGACTAGGTTGTGGCATACGAATCTGTGCAGTAGCAGACAGCGATAGAAGCGCTGCAATCGCAAAAGATATTTTTTTCATGGTAGTAGAAATTTTGGACAAAGCTAATCAAGATTCGCCATATCAGGTTCGGTAAGATGGATGATATTTTTGTAGTGTATCTCGAAGAAAGTCACGGTTGAGATGGGTATAGATCTCCGTGGTTGTTATGCTTTCATGTCCCAACATTTCCTGTACGGCTCGCAGATCAGCACCCCCTTCTACGAGGTGGGTAGCAAACGAATGACGGAAGGTATGCGGAGAGATATTTTTACTGATACCCGCCTGTAGGGCAAGAGATTTAATGAGATAGAAAATCATTACACGGCTGAGCTGTCTGCCACTTCTATTCAAAAAGAGAAAATCTTCCTGACCCAGTTGTATCCTTTGGTGTTGCCGAATATGCTCCTGGTACTGATCGATGTATTTCATGGCATTGGTACCAATGGGTACCAGTCGTTCCTTATTTCCTTTTCCAATGACCCGAATAAACCCTTCTTTCGGATAATATCCGGAGCAGGTTAGATTGACCAATTCACTTACCCGCAATCCGCAACTGTAAAGTGTTTCCAGAATGGCTTTGTTGCGAATGCCCTCAGGCTTGCTGAGGTCAAGAGCATTTAGTAATTGATCTATTTCTTGTATGCTAAGCGTATCGGGTAATTGACGCGGTGTCTTTGGAGCTTCCAATAAGGTAGTAGGGTCAGTAGATATCAATTGTTCCGCCATGCAATAGGTGAAAAACCTACGGATACCCGATACAATTCTTGCCTGAGATGCAGCCGACATTCCCAGTTCATTCAACCAACGAAGAAATAATTGAAGGTTGGATAGGGTGATATCTCCGGGAGCCGGGAGACTGCCGTCAAGGGAAAGATACCGGGCAAGTAGTTCAACATCATGTAAATAAGCAGTGACTGAATGGTCGCTGAGTGATTTTTCCAGTCGTAACCAGGCCTTGAATCCTTTTAAATAGGTTTTCCACATAAAGTTTCCTACTAACTAAACGCAAATGAAGTGCTTATATTATTTTGGAAGTAATGATTAGCTGACCGATATTGCACACCCTTCCATCAGCAAGCAATTGATACAGTCCTGCAGGTTAAATAACGTTCTTTCAAGCATAAAGTACGCCACCATGGGGCGGCCATGAAAAGATTTTTAGGGCGCATAGAGAAAAAGCCGCCAAGAGGTCTCGATAAGCTGGCAGAGGAAATTGATGCTACAGTCTGGAAAGAAGTAGATTGTCTGAGTTGTGCCAATTGTTGCAAATCAATGACTCCTACATTTACCAATACTGATATCAAACGTATAGCGAATCAATTAGAAATGACTCCTGCGCAATTCAAAGAAAAGTATCTCGAATTTGACAAGAAAGAAGGAGATTGGATGAATAAAAAGCAACCCTGCCAGTTTCTTGACATGACCACCCATTTTTGCAGCATCTACGAAATTCGACCATCAGACTGCGCCGGATTTCCTCATCTGAAAAAGAAAAAGTTGACGTATTACATTCAT
>DAIMYK010000209.1:0-3964 GCA_036734525.1 Sediminibacterium sp.
GGAACAAAATCAGCTCATTACAATTTTATTGAACACAGATCTGGAATTCAAAGGAAAGACCACATTCAAGGAAGAATTTGTTACATGAGGAGGTATTTCTCTTAAAGAGATTCATCCCTCAACGATGGAAAGTAAAATTATTCCCGGACTTTATTTCGGAGGCGAGGTAGTGGACGTGGATGGAGTTACCGGTGGTTTTAATTTTCAAAATGCCTGGGCCAGCGGCTGGGTTGCAGCCAACTCTATTGCAACAGCAAGCAACAAAAAAGCCTCCGGGTAAGAGGCTTGTGAATCAACAAATTTTTGGATTTATCCCTTTCCTTTTTTAGCCGGGGCGGCTTTGTTCTCCTTATACCGCATGTCCAGCGTTCCATCTTTTTTGGTTGGGCCTGCAGGCTTGGCAGATTCCTTGTTCGCCTTGTAGCGCATATCAGGGGTTCCATCACTCTTCGTGGGACCAGCTGATTTTGCCGATTTGGCGGGTTCAGATTTTTTGGTCTGGGCTGTACCTGCTAAAGTGAACAGGCAAAAAGCAAATAGAAAGACAAAAATTTTTTTCATGGCAAGAAATTTTATTATCTCTAATATAGCTATTTTTTTCTTAATCAATTTGTTTGCTCCCGCTCTGCAAAAGCGCTATGTCACCATTGGGTAAGTGGGATATTGGTTTCATGTAAATATTCCTCAAATTTGAGGTGCCAGATGCCTGTGCATCATGATAAAATAAATACCAATTTCCCTTAATGTTTACAATGGAATGTCGACTGCCGAAACCTGAGGTCGTTTCCAGTATAACACCCCGGTAAGTGAAAGGACCATAAGGTGAGTTGCCAACAGCATACCCAATCGATCGTTTATCTCCCGTGCAATAAGACAGATAATATCGTCCATTGTATTTATGTACCCAGGAGGCTTCACTGAATCTTTTTTTATTGTTTTTTGCTTCCAGCAATTCTCCATTCGTATCCACAATATTTATTTCCCTTACCACTTCAGCCAATTGTTTCATGTCTGCTGAAAGTCTTGCCATTCTGGGTAACAACGCATATTGTTCCCCAACTCTTTCCTCTGCATTGGGTCGATAGACATTATTTTCCCAGTGATGAAGTTGTCCGAACTGCGTGCCACCAAAATAGAGATAAAACGTTCCATCATCATCTTGAAACACGCAGGGGTCTGAGCTAATTGCACGTGAAATCGGATTTTTTTCCGCTGAGAAGGGACCTGTAACAGAATCTGCAGTCGCCACCCCGATGCGAAAAACATCGTTCTTATCTTTTAATGCAAAATAGAGATAATACTTTCCTTTATGGTATGCAATATCTGAAGCCCCCATTTGGCGGCTGCCCCATGGAATTTGTTTAATATCCAGAACAGGTCCGATTTCTCTTGCCCTTCCATTGTTTTCACCTAATGAGTACACCCACAGATCTCTCATGGCAAACTGATCGCCAAATTTGTTGGGTGAAATACCCACATCCAGATCTTGGGTGCAATAGATGTATGTTTTTTCATTGAAAATTCGAACTGCCGGATTCGAGGTGTACCTCTGTTGGATTAGTGACTGGCCGGCGTATGTTTTTCGCTGGCTGCTTTTATACTGTGCAGATACAGTGAAAGGGAAAGTGAATATGAAAAGTAGAAAAAATTTCGACATACGCTGAAAATTTGCTGTATGACTGATAGTCATCCGGACAATAGTAGTAACGCATATATGTTCCCTTTATTTCTTTTTTTTCAGTCCGGGAAGACTTATAACATCCAAAGCGACAATCGATTCTTCCTTGTAACTTTTTTATATAAGCTACTGAACAAATCACTGTTTTTCGGACCGTTAAGTTTGACTGGTCTTTCCGCAGAATTAGTTAAATTCGGAGCCAATTCATATCAATATGTTGTACATAGGCATTGATCTCGGCACTTCTGCGGTGAAGTTGACTGTTTGGGATGCAGAGAATCAACGCACGCTGATAACCGTTCAGCATCCATCGGAGGAAGCTCCGATCTTATCTCCACAACAAGGATGGGCGGAGCAGTCCCCTCTGGATTGGTGGAATCATATTCGGCATGCTATTCATCAAGCCAATGCCTCCGGAACTTATTCGGTTAAAGATATTCGGGCAATTGGTATAGCCTATCAGATGCATGGGTTGGTATTGGTTGATAAAAATGGAACCTGTATTGGTAATAGTATCATCTGGTGTGATAGTCGTGCCATCAATTCGGGTGAAATGATCTATCAAATACTGGGTAAGGATTATTGTGAACATAACTTGCTGAATTCTCCCGGAAATTTTACTGCTGCCAAACTTGCCTGGGTACAGCAACACCAGCCAGAAAAATTTCTTCAAATCCATCAGATCATGTTGCCCGGAGATTATATCTCCTTCAGAATGACAGGAGAAGCAACAACCACCATTTCCGCACTTTCGGAAGGTATCTTTTGGGACTACCAGCAAAATCAAATCGCTCATCGAATGTTCGAACAGTTGAACTGGAATCCGGAATGGATACCTGAAATCCGTCCTGTTTTTGGCGAACATGGTTATTTATCTATTGACGCTGCAAATGACTTACAGTTGGTTCCGGGAATTCCCGTTACCTATAAGGCTGGCGATCAGATGAACAATGCCTGGTCACTCGGAGTTATGGAACCAGGACAAATAGCTGCAACAGCGGGTACCTCAGGCGTTGTTTATGCTGTTACCGAACGAACACATGCTGATCCGCTTGCACGAATTAACAGCTTTGCACATGTGAATCATTCGTATAATCATGCAAGACTTGGTTTACTGATGTGCATCAATGGGGCAGGAATACTTAACAAATGGATACGACAAATAACAGGCAACAGATATGATTATGATGAAATGAATCAGTTGGCAGCTTCCGTTCACCCCGGGGCTGACGGATTGTTGTTTTATCCTTTTGGCAATGGCACCGAGCGAATATTGGGCAATCAACTTATTCATGCTCACCTTCAATACATTGATTTCAACAGACATTCACCAGCCCATCTTTTCCGCGCAGCGCAGGAGGGAGTCGCATGTGCATTTCGTTATGGCTTAGATGTAATCAGGGAGCTAGAGGTAAATCTCTTAGTGATCAAGGCTGGCTCTGCCAACATGTTTCTCAGCGATGTTTTTACGCAGGCTTTCGTTCAGCTGACACAAACACCGGTAGAGTTGGTTGATACCAACGGAAGCGTTGGTGCTGCTAAAGGTGCTGCAAAAGGAAGTGGTTTCATAGCTGACGATAATGAATCGCTACTTTATACCACGCCAATTAAAAAAATTGAACCGGACACCCGCAATCATGCCTGGGAAGAAATATATCAGCGCTGGCTGTTAAAGTTGAAAGAAATAAATCATCATTAATTTTTAAAAATTTATTTGTATGCCGGTAGTAACAGGGAATAAAGAATATTTCAAAGGAATTGATCTCATTCGTTACGAGGGACCCGAAAGTCAACATCCACTATCTTTCCGATGGTATGATGCCGATAGGGTTGTAGCAGGAAAACCTATGAAGGAGTGGCTTCGCTTTGCCTGTGCTTACTGTCACAGTTTTGTTGGAAATGGTGCAGATCCATTCGGAGAACCGACTCACCTTTATCCCTGGAATCAACATGCAGACCCCATTGAAAGAGCGAAGGAGAAAATGGATGCTGCCTTTGAATTTATGACAAAGCTGCAAATACCTTTTTATTGTTTTCATGATGTTGATATGGTAGATCTTACCAGCGATCTCGTCGAAAATGAAAGGAGAATGCGCCTGTTGACCGAATATGCGCGACAGAAACAACTTGAAAGCGGTGTGAAATTACTCGGGGGTACTGCCAATCTTTTTTCTCACCGCAGATATATGAATGGTGCCGCTACCAACCCGGATTTTGCCGTGGTTAGTTTTGCAGCATCTCAAGTAAAGACAGCTTTGGATGCTACTATCGAATTAGGGGGAGAGA
>DAIMYK010000210.1:0-3949 GCA_036734525.1 Sediminibacterium sp.
ACTGTCTTTTCACCCATTTAAAAATCATTACCGATTTTCGAAATGGATACAATTCTGAATTTGGTTCCATTCGGAATTAAATCCGTTAGAAATGAGCGGCTATTGTAGTCAAAATCAAATCTGGCAACCGTTTTCTGACCGGTAACAACTGCATAAACATTGGTTGTCTTATTGGTGAAATTCGGCGGGAAATAGACAGACACCCTGCTTTTTGTTGGATTAGTGTTGGAGGTAGCTATGCGTGCAGCAGAGATCCAGCGAAGGCGATTGATAATGAAGTGATAACTTTCTCGTTGAATTCCATTAATTGTTTCCGTGTAAATAGGGATATTAGAAATATCAGCATCTGCCCGCCAGGAAAAATTAGCGTCTGTTACATTATAGGATGGTGCGGGAGATGATTCAGTACCAAACATTCTTTTCATAGTAGTGTTGGGTGCATTAGCATCTGTTTCGGCTAAAATGATTTCATACGTTGCTCCACTTTTAATACTCAGTTCTTTACCATCTTTAGTGACACGAATAAAAAGACCGCCTCCTAAAATAGTTAGGTCGTTACCTATCTTGCATGGACGGATACAGCGGATGAGGTCTGCACTTCTCCTGATGCGAAGGACTTCCACATCGGCAGTTCCTTCAGGTTTAACCGGAGTAACCACCCCATTTTCAAGGGTAGTGAATATCCCTTTTTTAAATATGATTCTTAAACTGTCATTTCCCCCGGGCCGGCAGGTCACTTCATTTGCTGCCAGATCTATTTTTACCGTTTCCAGCGCATTGACCAGATCAGTGGTCATGGTATTCACGGCATCGGTGGGTTTCAGATTGGTTGCCCACACTGTATCATTCAGGGGATTGTTGTAGTAAGAATTGAACTCATCCGAGGCTTCCTTTTGGCAAGAACTGCAGGAAGCTATCAGAATCAATCCACAAAATATAGCGTATATATTATATATCACTTTCATTTTCACGAGAATCAAGATTTCGTTGTTATAGATACGGGTTCTAATCATTGCGCTGCCTGTCATTTTCTATTTAATTTCCACCTTACACCCATCATTACACCCGCCGTACCAAATTTCTGCTGGTAGGGCTGGCTTCCGGTCGTTATATTGTCAAAAGAATGTCTGTAATAGGGTTCAACAAACAATGTCATGTCATTGTTGAGTTCCTTGCTGATCTGCACCCCTGTATACATAGAGAGACCCAGCTTCCTTTTGTAAATGCTATTATCCTTTTGCAAGGGAACAACTGCCAGTGAAGTATCCAAAACTACCCCTTCAGACCAGGACGTCATATTCAGGATGACACCTGCATTGATACCCACTTTCACAGCCCCCCTGCCAAACTGGTATCCCAATAAAACAGGTACATCTACTGAACGGAAACGGGTCTTTACAATATTGTTCTTGTATCCGATAGTTTGTAACTGACTTGTATCTCTAACAATGATGGTGTCACCTGGCGAACGAATAATGGTTCTTGTTGTGATTACTGTCGTGATTTTAATCTCATTCTCTGTCCGGTAAGTATGCCTTTGATTGATCTGGCTATACTGCACTCCGGTGGTCAGTTGTATATGATCATTCAATGGTTTAACCAATCTTACCCCTGCACTAAAGCCTATCTGCATGCTTTCGCTGCTGTCTTTCTGTCTCATATACTGAGAAGTGGCAGAAATATTGCTGATGGTTTTCAATGAATAGTCAGGGGATATATAAGTGTCAACATACCAGTCTTTGTTGAAGTCATCCCATTTGGTTCTGCCTCGTACAGGGGGACAATTGATTTTTGGTACGGCTATTTGCTTGCTGCTCTGGGCCCTCATTTCCTGTAAGCCTGCCCTTGTATTTCTTTCAAATGCAATGGTATTGCCATGTGGGTAAGATTTGAACTGATTTTCACTCAATGGCTGATCGACATACAATGGAAGCGCTTCCGCAGTTTTATCCATTGATACAGTCTCTTCTTTATCGTTCGAACTTGTCCGATTGCTATTGTTAGGGGCAGTTATCTTGAAGCCACTGGTCACAGCTGTTTTCAGTTTGTTTTTTCTCCAGCCAGACCACCCGGGGGAAGATTTTTCATCGGACTTCATGTTTGATTGTGGCTCAACAATTGGTTCCATTGTTGTCTCATCCAATACAGGCAGATTGGCCTTTTTCCTATTGATGGCAGAACGATTGTCAATTGAATCAATAGATGCAGGAGGAATGATCGAACGGTTGATTGCAGGTTGTTCGGATTTTTCACTATCAGTAGGAGGGGGAGTAGTTCCGTCACCGGAAATAACCACACCTGATTCACCACCGGAGGAGGGGGTAACATTCTTTTTATAAACAACGTAGGTTGCCAAAAGCCCACCCAGGAACAGAGCACCGGCAATGGCAGCCGCCATTGGAATGCGGAACCAAAAGAAGAATCCACGATCTTCTTCTTCTTCGGGTTTGATTTTCCGCCACAATTCCTCGCTAACAGGTGCTTCGTAGTTTTCGAGACCGGCTTTGAAATGTTCGTCGAATTGCTTTTCTGCGATCTTATCCCAGAGTCCGGCAGGCACTGCTGCTTCTACAGTGGAAAAACTTGCTGAAAAGTGACTATCGAATTGCTGGTCAGCAATCTTATCCCAAACCTTGTCAGAAACTGGTTGTTCGAATTCATTCAGTTGCTCTCCGGCATGTGTATCTAATAGTTGACCGGCAATGGCATCCCAGGTATGTGCTGGCACCGGTGCCTCAAGGTCGTGAAGGCTGTTGCCCAAGAATCGGTCAAGTCGGGTATCGTCTAATTGCTCAAAAGCACCTGCAGGAACAGGGGCAATGTAGTTCTGGAATTGATCGGCTATGTGGGAGTCAAACTGTAGGTCAGCAATTCTTTGCCAGCTGCCCTCTTCTAAGGGTGCTTCATAATCAGATAGTTTTTCACGGAAAAACTGATCGAATTGCTGCTCGTTCAAGCGTTGCCATAACCCTTCCGGCACAGGCGCAGAAAGGTCGCTGAGCTGACGACCTACAAAGTCGTCAAATTGGCTATCTGGCATTCTATACAGCAACTTTTTGTAATTGTAGTATTTGGTATTGCAGCATTTTCCGGGCTTTCACCAACTGACTGCGGCTGGTGCCGGGTTGTATATTCAGCATGGCTCCTATCTCCTCATGACTATATCCTTCTATCGCACTCAGGTTAAAAACTATCCGGTATCCATCGGGCAGCTGGTTGATCAGTTTCATCAGTTCTTCCTGGTTGAGGTGGTTATAGGCTGTCGCCTCAACCCTGGGAACATCGTACATATTTTCTTCCAACTCTTTGTACTGAATTTTCTTCCTTTCGATGGTTCGTATGGCAGCGTTGACTACTACCCGACGAATCCATCCCTCGAAAGCGCCTTCAAACTTGAATTGATCAATGTGCTGAAAAATCCGCAGGAAGGCATCCTGCAGCATATCTTCCGCCTCTGCGGCATCATTGGCATAACGGAGGCATACCCCCATCATTTTGCCGGCAAAGCGGTCAAATAATGCCCTTTGTGAGCGGGGATCCTTGTTTTTACAGCCCTCAATGATTTCAAATTCAGTCACGGTAAACCGATTTACGGGTTGATAAATAATATAGATACCTCCCGGCGGCCTTTCGTTGCCTGACCGGTCAGGTTTGGCTGGTCATATGATTGAAATCAAACTACCAGAAACTGCTGCTGGATATAATCTACAACGTTTGGGAGACTTTGATATTGTTGGAAAACAGCCAGTTGGCGATCGGCTCCGGTGCCCGTTTCCAGTGTCTTGTTGACCATCAGATTTATAGGGCGGCTACCCAGGTCATCTACCACATCTTCAACAAAATCAAGCAGTTCGAGTAAAAGTGTACGGGTATCAACTTCTGTTTCTTTTCCGATATCGATCAGTTTCCCGTCAATTCCATACCGGCTGGCCCTCCATTTGTTCTCATT
>DAIMYK010000211.1:0-3932 GCA_036734525.1 Sediminibacterium sp.
ATACCTCAGGAGGCATTCATGGCTGTACTCAAGCTGGATTAATTTTCCGTATTTATTGTTTTGTATTGCCCTTCTTCTTGGAGGGCACCGGTGCGGACTTGGCAGGTGCCTGCGTTTCTTTGGGCGGATTAATTTGAGGATTAGGATCTAATTCTGCTACCAAAGCCACATGCACCCATTTCCCATTCACCCATTTAAATCCTTCATACCCTCCTTCCGGAACCAACGTAGCATGTACTGCCGGATTACCTTTTTCACTGACCAATGCTGCAAAGGTGATCAATTGTAAATCCGGATCATAATTCATACGCGCACCTGCATTTTTTTTGTACTCGAACAAAAAACGATAGGTAGGCAATGGTGGTTTTTTATCGTCCGGCAGGTACTCGAAAAACAATCCTCCAAATAAAGGTTGCCCCTGTTCGTTGAAAGTAAGCACATCGATCCACTTGCGGGTAGTGAGCTCATCATTCTCATCATACCCCAGCAATGTATAATAAGATCTACCCTGATAAGTATGTTGTAAAATGTTGTAGTAGAGAGCACCAATCCATTGATTGGCGGTGCGCACAGAGTCGCAGGGTTGCTCTGTAAAGGGAGAAGCATCGAATAGAGGTGTCAGCCGAAGACTACCATCAGGTGTATTGTATTGAATGGCAGCTTTGTACCGATAGTAGGACCTGTCTTTCATCAGTTGCCAGCTAAAGATCTTGAAACTGCTGTCCGGCGCATACAAAACCGATACGGTACCGAGGGAATCAAAAGCATAGCGGAAAGAGTTCTTGCCTCGCAAAGTTCGAACCAAAGTGCGCGTAAAAATGCTGTCCGCCTGCAAGCGATCAGACCACTCCGGGCCATTGATGATTTGGAAGGCCTGCTCACGCAGGATGTTTTCCATGGACTGAAAAGAAGTTTGTTCACTTTCTTTGGATGTCTGTGCATTGCCGGTTGAAATGCAAAAGAGCGTTCCGAAGAAAATCCAAACGAATATAACTTGAGGCCAACTAAAAGGTCTTTTCGTCAACATACTGCAAAGGTATCAACTATTGGGTGTTAGCAGGTAGGAAAAACTTGTTAACTTTTCATCTCTCTTTGGCAGGCCGCTGCAAATGCGAAGAGGCTGTCGAAGCGAGCATCTATGCGCTGATCGGGGAAGGGAACTTCAGGATGGGTGGTGGCAATGAATATAGTATGCATCCCCGCATTCCTTCCAAATTCCATATCTGAAAGCCGATTGCCTGCAACCATACTTTTGGACAGATCTATGTCCGGAAATTCTTCCCTTGCCTGAAAAGCCATGCCGGGATGGGGTGTGCGTTTAGGGGAATCAATGTCAATATCTGAACAGAAATAAATTCTGTCTATTCTTCCGCCCACTTTTCTTACTTCCTCCAACAAAAAATCATGAATACCATGTAAATCCTCCAGCGTCATAAGTCCGCGACCTACTCCTTTTTGATTGGTAACTATAACAACCCGGTGGAAGAGTTGTGATAAAGTATGCAAGGCATTCAATGTGTTCTCATACATCACAAATTCACCTACATGTCTGATGTAGTCATTGTCTTTGTCATGATTGATAACTCCGTCGCGATCCAGAAAGATCGTCCAGGAATGGTCTGCTTGTGATAATTGAAAGGACATATTTAAAATAGTTGGGCGAATTCTTGCTGGGCACGGCGGTAATCCTCCGGCACGCCAATATCAATGAAATAGGCGGGTTCTACAAATCCATAAAGGGGTAGAGAGGAATAACAGCGTTGCAAAAATTCCGTTTCCAGGGAAAAATTTCCGATGGGTGTTGATTGTAAAAAAGTTGTTGTATTGAGCAGATAGATGCCGGCGTTGATCAATCCGGATTCCTGCCATTTTTTTTCCTCAAATCCTGATATCCGGTTATTATCATCGATGGTGACTGTGCCATAGCGGTCAAACTGTTGCTGCGGAATCAGTGCCAGTGTACCTATGGCTGATCGGCTTTCATGTAAGTTGAATTGTTCCTCCAGGTTAACCAATGCAATACTGTCTCCATTGAGAACCCAAACATCTTTTCCCTCCACAGCTTGCATCGCCAGGCGAATGCCTCCACCGGTTCCCAATGGCTCTTCTTCTATTACCAGTTGGTAGGCAGAACCGGGAAGGGTTGCTTCGATGAATGCAATGACAGCTTCCGCTTTGTAGCCCAATGAGAAAATAAATCTTTGAATTCCGGCTTTTTGCAGGAATTGAATCAGGTAATGTAAAAAGGGTTTGCCATTTACAGGTGCCAGGCATTTGGGCAGATCGGGTACTTCTTCCCGCAAGCGGGTTCCCAGTCCACCTGCCAGGATGATGGCTTCTTGTACAGGCATCATCCGAAAATATTTTTTTCGGTAAGTTCACAAAGAATGTGTCCGATCAGGATATGGCTTTCCTGTATGCGCGGCGTATCGGAAGAAGGTACATTGATCAGGTAATTGCATTGTCCTTTCATTTTTCCTCCCGATGCACCGGTCATGCCGATGGTGATAACTCCCAGCTCAGCAGCTTTTTCAAAGGCACGCAGGATGTTGGCTGAATTACCGGAAGTACTCAATCCGATCAGCACATCCCCTTTTTTGGCAATGCCTTCAATTAGTCGGGCATAGATCACATCATAACTATAGTCATTCGCGACGGCAGTCAGGTAGGAAGTATTACAATGCAGTGCTTCAGACGGCAATGCTTTGCGGTCTTTGTAAAAACGTCCGGAGAACTCCGCAGCCAGGTGTTGTGCATCTGCAGCGCTTCCTCCATTGCCACAAAAATAAACGGCATTTCCTTGTTGGAATGCAGACGTTATAACTTGCACAACCGATTCTATTATGGGAAGCAGGGTGCCATCTGTCAATATCTGTTGCTTGACAGCGATGGAGGCATTGATTCTTTCGGAGATGGTAGATGATATTTCCATAAGAGGTAAATTAGTGATTTATTTTCCGACGCGCAAGATAGCATTGACCAGCTTTTCCCAGCTATATTGTTTTTTCTCTTCTTGAATATACGGAATGAAATGGGTCTCTCCCCATTGGTACAATTCCAATAAACCCTTTGCCAGTGCAGGAACGGTTGGTTCAGTGATCAATCCTGTCTTTTCGTGCAATACCCTGTCGGGTAATCCACCCACATTGGTCACCAGCATGGGTTTTTCAAAATGATAGGCGAGGGGAGTAACGCCGCTTTGGGTGGCTTGGCGATAGGGTTGTATCACGAAATCTGCTGCCGAGAGATAGTATTTCACCTCGCTGTCGGCGATGAATTCCGTTCGCAGATAAACGCTGTTTTGCAATTGTTCTCTTTCAATGATGGCATGATACGGGGCAGCATCTTCATAGAATTCTCCTGCCACCAATAGTCGGATGCCGGATGCACGCACTTCGGGAGTAGCCATTGCTTCGAGCAAAAGATCCAGTCCCTTATAAGGTCGGATGAAACCAAAGAAGAGAATTATTTTTTCCTGTTCGGGAAGTTGAAGGTATTGGCGTGCGCTTGCTTTGGGTAAGATCGCACCAAAGTGATCGTACAGCGGATGCACCACTGTTTCTGCCGGGCGTTGGGAGAAGTCCCGCAGTTGTTGCATTACCCTTTCGCTCATGGTGATGAACCCGTCGATGTATTTTACAAAATAGCGGGTGAAGAGGGTATCGCCGGGTCTTTTTTCATGGGGGATGATATTGTCTGCAATACAGACGATGCGGGTCTTTTTATTGCTGCGTACGATGCGCAAAATTGTGCCCAGGCAGGGTGCCATGAAGGGCAGCCAGTAGCGAACAACGATCAGGTCGGGAGCCATTTGACGGAGTGTTCTTCCCACGCTGATCCAGTTCAATGGATTCACTGAGTGGATGCAACGACGGATGCGCAGATCAGTGGGTGCCGGCTCTGATGAATATTGGGTGGTTCCCGGAAAGAGG